>NZ_BAAGTF010000093.1:0-1047 GCF_054782055.1 Aliiglaciecola aliphaticivorans | reverse complement strand
CTTTGTGTTTCATGACTGGGGTGAAGTCGTAACAAGGTAACCCTAGGGGAACCTGGGGTTGGATCACCTCCTTACACTATAGGTATCACTTTTGTGATGCAGTGTTCACACAGATTGTTTTGTTGTTAATAAAGAAGAGCAAGAATCCTAATCAATAGGTTTGGATTTATTGATTAGGGTTTTTTAAACCTTAATAAGTGCTTTGTTCAAGCGGCGTCATGTAATGATAGTCACCTTGCGCAAACGTTATCTCAAAATTCAGTGTTCACTACGTTCACGTTTTTTGTTTCGATAATTTTGCACGAAAGTTCTTTAACAATTTGGAAAGCTGATAAAAGTAATCAAAACTAAAGAGTAATATTGAAGATTTATCTTCAAGCGTACTCTATCTGATTTTATGATTAGAACTTGTCACGCATATAACAAGCTCTTAAGTGAGCACCTTTGATTTGTGAATAAAAAGGCGTAAATCAATCTGATATTTCGAGTAGTCCAATTCATGTCGGCTATGAGGAATGTCGAGTAATTGGTGTCTAGGCGAGTCGAATGACGAGCGAAGGAGGGAGTGTACGAACAGTACATGACCGACTGAGTAAGGAATAGAGACGAAGCATAGGCGGCAAGAACGAAGATATTTGGGGTTGTATGGTTAAGTGACTAAGCGTATACGGTGGATGCCTAGGCAGTTAGAGGCGATGAAGGACGTGTAAGTCTGCGAAAAGCTGTGGTGAGTTGACAAAACGCATTTTAGCCACAGATGTCCGAATGGGGGAACCCAGTGCATTTATGCACTATCTGCAACTGAATACATAGGTTGTAGAGGCAAACGAGGGGAACTGAAACATCTAAGTACCCTTAGGAAAAGAAATCAAACGAGATTCCCCTAGTAGCGGCGAGCGAACGGGGAGCAGCCGAGTAATAATAATGTAGTGGAATGAGTTGGAAAGCTCAACGGTACAGGGTGATAGTCCCGTACACTAAGCGTTATTTTTGCCATATTAAGTAGGTCGGGACACGTGTTATCTTGACTGAAGATGGGGGGACCAT
>NZ_BAAGTF010000092.1:0-43078 GCF_054782055.1 Aliiglaciecola aliphaticivorans | reverse complement strand
GCCGGTGCTTCTTCTGTTGCTAACGTCACAGCTAGCAGGTATTAACTACTAACCTTTCCTCACAACTGAAAGTGCTTTACAACCCGAAGGCCTTCTTCACACACGCGGCATGGCTGCATCAGGGTTGCCCCCATTGTGCAATATTCCCCACTGCTGCCTCCCGTAGGAGTCTGGGCCGTGTCTCAGTCCCAGTGTGGCTGATCTTCCTCTCAGAACAGCTAGAGATCGTCGCCTTGGTGAGCCTTTACCTCACCAACAAGCTAATCTCACTTAGGCCACTCTTTGCGCGAGAGCCCGAAAGCCCCCTTTGGTCCGTAGACATCATGCGGTATTAGCTATCGTTTCCAATAGTTATCCCCCACACAAAGGCATGTTCCTAAGTATTACTCACCCGTCCGCCACTCGTCAGCAACTAGCAAGCTAGTTCTGCTACCGTTCGACTTGCATGTGTTAGGCCTGCCGCCAGCGTTCAATCTGAGCCATGATCAAACTCTTCAATTAAACTTCTTTCGAAATATGAACTTTTTTGGTAAGCACTCTTATAATGAGTGCCCACACAGATTGTCTTGTTGCAAATTGTTAAAGAACGTTTAGTGCGTTTCCCGAAGGTTTTTACACTAGGTCACAGCCCTTTGGCGTTACCTGTAAATCTTGTCTGCTTAGTGAGTCCGTTAGGTCTCTCTCAAGCGGGAGGCGTATTCTACACTTCCGTTATTTGATGTCAACATTTTTATTTAGTTTTTTTGAATTTATTTCAAATCGCTAAATTGTCTCCATCCCGCTCCACACTTGCCTTACGGCGTGCTCTTAACTTCCTTTTAAAGGTGATTAAGAAGAGACATTCTTTAAAGTTTGTCCCGAAGCGAGGCGCGCATTCTACAGACCATAATCGGAAGATCAAGGGTTTATTTCAAATTAATGACAATAATTTCGAAAAAAGTGTTTTCAAGCTTTAAAAAGAGCAAATTTCAAACGAGTTGCTCAACCTATAAGCAACTTTAAAACAAACAAATTTGGTTATCTGTTTATTTATGCGTAACATGGCATTGCTTTCTTTTCCTTTTTAAAAGAAATCCTATAACAATAATCATATTAGGTAATGACCACATGAAATCTTTCTCTTTAATAAATGCACTAATCGCCATAGCTCTTTCTATTATTGCTTACTTCACACTCCCAGATGATTTTGCTTCAGTTCAATTGGCCTTCATTTTCGGCCTACTTATCGGAGCAATTGCCATTCCACAAATATCAAAGCTAATTTCTGAATCTAAAAAGGTTCAAAGTTCAAGTGATGATATTTCTTCTACCACCACTCTATATGTTGGTAATCTTCCTTATAAAGTAAACGAAGATGCTGTCGCAGAGTATTTTTCTGAATTTGGTACCGTTGCTTCGGTTCGATTAATGAAAGACCGCCGCACTGGAAAACGCAAAGGTTATGGTTTTGTTGAAGTCGCTAGTAAAAGTGCCGACAAAATGATTAGCAAGTTAAACGATACCGATTTTCAAGAACGCACCTTGAAAGTACGTTTAGCAAAAGATAAAACCGAAGGCTAGGCAGAAGGTTTAAAACCTTAAATAAAAATGGCGCTTAAACAGCGCCATTCTTATTTGTTAATCCACCTTCATTTTTTTCATAAAAGCCTTTGGTGACAATCCAAACTCTTTTTTGAACTGATTACTAAAATAGGCCGGAGATGAAAACCCAACGTTAAAGGCAGTTTCAGTGATTTGTTTGCCATTAAGTCAATAGACAAAAAGTAAATTAAGAATCCATTGAGTCTGAAGTCTTGACCAGCATGAGTGTGTCATTAACTGCCGTTCAATTTTTAAAAATTGAACGGCAGCCGTGTACGTAAAGCGGAAGTTGGCACTAGAAAAATTGATTGAAGTCAATGAGCGATCAGGAGTCCCTCGACTAATTCTAACCTTCTGCATTCAGTAAAATAGCGGACTAAAATATTTTTGATTATTTAGGCGTAAACCCCTGTTTGGATATATAAGTTAAAGAGCTTTCCCATATATTCAGGAAAACGACCCAATCGCTCGTTTTTGTTCTTATCATTCTATCCAGATCGCCAGTTTTCTTTTATGTAGCAATATGATATTTAGTTTGGTATTAATGGCGGAAGTACAAAAGTGAGCGATGCGTCGGCAGAAAAACGCGCGAATCGCGCTATAATAAATTGTTATGTTTTTTTGGAAGTTTTGAGAGAATACAAAGATAAAAGTATGACTGAAAACAAAAAAGATGAAATATTTAAAGGCGTCATTATTGGCGTGTTAACGACTTCAATATTAGGTGTTTTGAGCTACTTTTTGTCTGGGATAAACGAAAAGCTAGAGCTTATTAACAATATTCCCAAGTTAGATAATAAGGTGACTGAATTAACAACTCAGCTCGAAAAGTCTAACTCAATTAATGCCAAACTCCCAATTTTAGAAAAAATTATAAACGATTTAGATTCAGACTTTACTAAAGAAGAAATAAATTTGAAAAAAATTGATGTTCTTGAACGTAAACTTCAAGAGCTAACATTAAACTATAGCAAAATAGGTACTTACTCATCTGAAGTTGGCAATAAGGTAACTGCTGCGGATGCGATTCGAAATGAGAGTCAATTTATTTTTGCTGAATGCCCGAAAGGCAGTTATGTTTCAGCTGTCGCTTACCGAGGAACTTCTCAAGATTATTGTTCTTTTTGTAATGACGGCATTCAAATAAAATGCTCTAAGATTAAGTAAATTTTTAAATAAAACATAATAAGCAAATTAAGGGGACTAATAAAGCTTGGCTCTTTTGCTCGTGCCTCACTTATTATAGCCAAAACTTTATTAGCCCATTATTTGTCTAGGTGCCATCTTAATGTCGGTTGGTTTTAAAAGGAGTTTAAAATGACAATGTTCATAACTTTTGCATTCGAAGAGTTTGCATTTGTTGCAGTCGACAAGCAAGTTTCACTTGGGGCAACTGTAACGAATATCACAAGCCAGCGCCTTAGTTTTAAAATCTTGGAAAATGATGACCGTCTGGTTACTGGAAGTGGTCTACAAAATATAATTGAAGAAATAAATAATAAGTATGAACTGTATGGGTTAAACACAGAGCTTTTTGACGAGTTAAGAAATGCTTATCCAGAAGAATTTATTAATATGACGAGAGTTATTATTTTGCCAAAAAAATCGATAAAAAACATACAAATCATGCACATAGATTTTAGTAAAAGTTCACTATCACAGGCATTACACAAAATAGATGGAACTGTAGGTGGTTCTGGACACATTACAAATGAACATCGTTCAACTTGTTTGGAGTTAGCAAACAATCTAAGTTCTAAGTTAGTCAATCAAAGGTCGACACACAGCTCCTACTCAGAATTCCTGGACGGAATTGCCAACGTATTTTTGTCAGTAAATAGTTTGACAAATGAAGTGAGTAAAGAATTTGATTACGCATTTGTGTTTAAGACGGGTCAAACAGTTTTTAATAAAATACCGGCATAAAGCACCTAACAAACCGCTGTAGGCGGTCGCAAGCTCCTTGTCTTAAGCAGAAAGTCGCTTCAGGTATGGTTACGGTCTGCTACTAGCTCATAGCAGTTCTTTTCAGTCTCTGACCCAAGATACTTAGAATCAAGTTAACTCATTATGCTCCGGCCTGCGATCCAATAAACTTTTCCCTCCATTTTTTGGCTTCATGGTAAATAGCCTGAAGCGTCCTTTAGGGGTTGATTGCAGGCGTAAAATCATATTGGAATCCATTACTTTATCTTTGCTACTCGTGACTTTTATCGATTTTGAATACATACTCCAGTTATCATCAAAAATTGACTTAAGTAAATCCATATCATTTAAAAGTACCTTAAATAATTCGATTCTTTTGTTATGCATATCATCCGTAAAATGACAAAAATTAAACTTACTTTCAACTTTTTCTACTCTAAATTCAACCGAAACACTAGTGCTATTGATATCATTAAATAAGTCTTTTATAACCTGTTCTACTCTTGTTTTGAATCGTTCCGTTACCAACGCAGCAACAATTACAACTTTATTGACAGAACAGAAATTCGATTTAAAAGAAGACCAAAGAGCACTATCCTTATGATCAAATGAGAAGTATGATTCTCGTTCGATAATATCGTCCCTTTTGTCATCTGAAATTTTATTGTCTTGCCTAGAGTTTGTAAGGTAAAAATCTAAAGCTTTCTTCAATTCTGTGCCCGATATACCAACATCACACAGGATGACTATTTCCTCAACACAAGAGGATAAATTAACAATGTTATCAAAACAATTATCAAGGCATGGTGTTCTTAAATTTGCAGCACCGGTTTCAGAAATTAAATGTTGTAACCCATTTTTATCTTTATGAATATTTTTGAGAGTAAATATTTGAGACTTATTATCCTCAAAAGCATCCTTAAGTAAATGACCAAACCTAGTAATATCATTAGGGCCTATATAAACATGTTTTGACAGTACCGCTAAAATAGTTTCATATAAATATTTTAGAGAATACTCTTCAGCATCCATATACGCTTGTAATTTTGATCCTTTTAACGAAACTCTGTTAAACAGTAACAGCCAGTTAGTGACTCTATCTTTTGCCTGCTCAAAATCATTTTTATTACGATAATGATTTTGTACAATTAAAGCTGCATCACATACGCTATCATCTATTTCATTTATATCTAATTCGTAATTATAAAGAAGTTTAATATCATCCCTGTCATCTTCAGTCTCACTTAACCATTTAAATCTAGTATTGATTGATTCATATATTTTTTGAATCTCTCTAGGAATTAAAAGAATTAAACATAAATTTGGTAACTTAATAGTGAAAGTAATTCGCTCATTATTGAGTAACTTTAGACTTTCTTTTGTTAATTCTTGAAAATAAGGTTTTTTGCCATAATCTAAAATATAACCTTTATCACTACCTTCAGAATTGTAAAAATCCACTCCCGGTATAGTTAATTTATATTTACCTGTGCCCCCGAATGAACTTTCATCTGTGACAGTAATCCTTTCTTCTTTGAGCTGATTGGCATCGATTAGACTTGTTGAACCAATCTCTTTATCTAAATGATCATTTAAGGTGTTTATTATATCTACTTTAAGTTGTTCCATCGCTTTAGGTATATATGACAAATTGATTGAACAGCTAATAAAATTAAGGAACTCATCAAGGTTTAAATTATTTTTAGATATTTCTTGAGCATTTAATATCAAATGATATAGCTCTGGGGGTGATGTTCTTTTTGAATTGTCGTGATGGTATAAATAGGTCTCAAAAAAGCTTAATAATTTATTACTATCTATATTATCGGTACCGACAACTAACTCCCACAAGGACAAAGCCCAAGCACTTTCAAAAGAATGAAAGCCAAAGTAATGGAGCTCTGAACTACAGTTTTTAATATAAGATTTTAAAAAATCTAATTTTTTGCTGTTTGTGTTACATAATTTAGGAAACAGTTTTTGTTCATTAATATTATTAACTATAAATGAAAAGCTAGTTCCTTTATTCGAGAAAACTTCAAGATTTTGATCATATAACAAGCCTAATATTAGAGTAGAAAATGCTTCAATATCATTAGAATATTTGGAGTTGCAGCTCGGAAAGATATAACTTCCATTGGCATAATAAGGTATACATGGCTTATATTCCTTATTTACATGCGAATCAGGCATGAAGTAGTTAGGAAATCCAAATGTTCGGTATTCACTTTTAAAATTAAGGCCTGTTTCATGTAAGCTTAAGATATTTTTAATTACATTATTAACGCCCCTACCTGAAAAGATATTTGGAACTTTTGTATAATCACTACTTTTTAAAAATGTAACTATACTGTTGTCATTGAAGTGTTTAAATTGATCTAAATAATCAAACAAATCTAACTTTTCATCTAATGATTTAACTAGATAATGGTGCCCCTTATTCATAACAACGGTGTTATTTAGAGCAATATTAGAGAGGCAAATTTCTTTGGTAGGATATAATTTGGCATCATTATCGTATATCCACTTAATAAACTCATCGTTTTCCTTTAATTTTGCAATAAGCTGAGAGTCTATACCTTGGACGTCTGGTTTATCACTTCTTTCAATAGTTAAAATAATCTCTCTAAATTTATCTAATAATTTGTGCGAATCAGGACAATTTTCTAACAGGCCACCTTCTTGATCTAAAGTTATACAAGTAGTTAAACTTGCATGATTTACTTGGCTAATTTCATTACTAGGGATAACTTCAAACCAGTTAAATTGTGTTATTTTACAGTCATTACTATCGATATAAATTAATAATCTTTTCCACAATTCACATAAAGAATCTTTAATATTGTCAATATTTTCCACCACTAGGGAAAACAAGGATAATAAATTATATATTTCACCGACATTTACATGATGACCTTGTAAATTGAATAGCTTATAAGAGTTTTCAGAAGCTCTAATCCAGAAGTAATTGGCAACTTTAGCCAATGAAAGCACCGTAAATTCATTCGTATATACTATTTTCGATATATTGTTAATAAACTCTTCTGAACTCAGGGAGGATGGGAATATTAAAGAGAAAAAATCTTCAGTCAGTAACCATTCATTAATAGGTAAACTAACAGGTGATATAAGAACAGAAATTAAACTCGAAAACTCTATCTTATTAATAAAATTAAAGTCTAGTTCAAGATTGGAACTCAAAGCTAACTGAAAAATTGATAACCTTTCAATACTAGATAAAGTTACATCACTGTTTTGCTTTATCAGATTTTTAATATGATTTATTAAATCTTCTTCTTTATTTTCTTGAGCGTGTTTTAACAGAGAGTTTAAATAACACTCTTTGGCGAGGGTACTCATAAGGTTATATTCATCTGCCTTTATATAGGTTACTGACGCTTTTTTAAAAAAATAAGTATCAAAAAAAATGGAGTACATAGAACCTCGTCCATACTCACTTGTAATTATTTGATTTTCGACATTACTTTTATCAACATCAAGACCTACACCTTCTTTAAATTGGCTAAATACAAAACGAAAGTCATCTTTTAAACCTAATTCAGATTGTGCCAATAGCTCTTTTGCTTGTTCTAAAGCTCGGTCATTTTCTTTATTTGTGGTGATGGAAAAATGCTTTGTAGTCTGGTCAATATTATATTTACTGTCATCTGAATAATTATCCATAATATTACTATCTTTAAATTCCTTTACGCTCATTCTCAGACTCTTGTTATAGTTAAGTTCCAAGCTATTTAAGTTTATCCATTCTGTTACTTTTGAATATATTTCTTCTTCTCTATTCTTGTTTTGAACAAAAATGAAAATATCATCCACATACCTAAAGTAAAATTCATGACCTTTCTTTATGTTGTCACAAATTAATTCATCTAAGCCTAGTAAATAAATTTCAGATAAATACCTAGCAAAAGCAGGTCCTTGGGGGATTCCTGTGTTCGGGTGATAAAATTTAATTAATGAAAACATGTATGAAACTATATTTTCGTATATGTTTTTTTCTTCTTGCGGTAATGACTCAATCTTTTTTTTAATAGATTCAATTGGGTGATCTAAGACTTTTATCTTTAATCGTTGATGATCAATGCTCCCATAAAAGTTTTTTAAGTCTATTTTGATCAGTTGGTAATCATCATAAGCATTGCCTTCATCATTTATCACTTCTTTTACATTATTAATAAAGGTTTTCCATAATGTTAACCACCCTTCAAATATCCAACCATTATTGCAATTATGTTTGAGGCGATACCCATATGAGTTATTGTAAAATGTGTCGTACCAAATATTATGAATCATTCCGATACAGGCTGTACTTATTAGCTTATCAGAAGGACTAAGTGAGACTAATTCTCTAATTTTTATTGGAGATTCTTTTCTCTTAAAAGAGTAGTACTCTTTTTGAGGTTTGAGGTTTCCTAAAATTAATTTATCTAATTGACAGCTAAAATCACTGAAGTCAAAACTCTGTATAATATCCTTGTAATGAAAGAGTGGTACCTCATCATTTGTATTTATATAGTTAATTTGAGCAGTTTTTATATCCATAAAAATTGACTCAGGAATACTAAACCACTTATCAACTTCAATAATTTCAATATCTGGAATAAGCGAGAGAGGGGTCATCCCAATATTATTGGAACAAGCATCACAATTAGAGCCAAATTTCCTTTTTAACGTTGAACAAGATAAAGGGTAAAGGTTATTCAGCGAACTAAGCCTTTTTGAGGTTTCTAATTCATCATAACCAGGTAAGCGTGAAAAAAGCTCAGTTAAAATAGAATTGCTGAAATTAGGGTCATTTTGTTTTTTGAGTCTAGTAAGCAGGCCAACAATAACTAGACGGTCATTGTTTGAAATACCATTTCGATAATTATTTATTATTGGTTGTAGGCTGTTACATTTAGCTAAGTGTCCTAGAATAGAATCTAAATTGGAATTATCATCAACAATAGCTTTTTTAGTTTTTATATCTAATAGATTTGAAGAAACAACGGTCTCAGGTGATAAATCCACAATTGTATTTATAAGTTCAAAATCTACTAGTTTGTAATTATCTAAAATTTCAGTTTGTGATTGAAGAAAAAGCGAGTCTATTTTAGTCACTTTGGCTAATGTAATATTTTCAAAAAAATATGAATAACAATTTGATTTTTTATGTAGCGACAACGGTATCTTTACGCCTAAACCTATGCCTTTAGATTTTTTATTATATATTCCTGTTTTAGGAAACAAATCAACTCCAATGACATTAGGTAAGGTGCCAATCTTTCTATAAATGTAGCTAACAAAATTATAAGCTATTGATTTAACCACCTCTGTTTTGAATATAATCCAAATATGAATACCTCTATTTCCAGAGTGTTCAAGTAAAAAATCTATATTCATATCCTTCAAAATACGACAGGTTTGCTCAACAACATTAACCAATGCATGTAAATGAATATCAAGCTCACCGAGAAATTCTTTTTTTACATCAAAATCTAAACATACCCAACGGACATAACCAGCTGATTCTTGATAAGTAAGTAAACTACCTTTTTCATTCAACATTTTGGCTATAACAGCAGGATAAATAGGTCTATATATGGTTTTATAACTTCCATCTTCCATTTGAACTGCATAGAGCTTCTGATTCATCACAAATAAGTCATGAAGTTTATTAGCTAAAGTTTCTAGTGATGTATGATTATTCATTAGCTTCCAAGTTAATGAGGTAGGTTGGTTAATTATCCTACTAACGATATTATTAATTTAATTATAAAAAACAAAAAGTTTAACTTAATAAACCTTATCAGAATATCCATTATAAAAACGAATGAATTAACAGGACAGCCACGTTAATTAAGAACAAATCAAGCCTAAACATCCCTGTCGGCAAAGCCGATATTTTTGCTCTACTCTAGAGCGGCCTTTTTTGCTTACTTATTTTGGCTACACTGCAGCAAAAAAGTAAGAGGTTCGAGACAGAAACGTCAAGGATGTCGTAAGCTAAACGCATGCTTTATGAGCAAAGCGATAAACTATCGGGGTCAGAACAAAGTTACATTATTCGTGATGAAACCTGCGGGGGCAGGTTCGCTGAAACGTATCATTTGTCATCAAGTTTACCGTTCAACCCGTTAAACTGTTTAGTCCGCTTTGGGTCGAAAACCGACCTTAATCCAGATTACCAAACAATTTGCACGTTGTCTCTTATTCGCTCTTACGAGATAGTCACAAAAATATTCCTTAAACTATGGATATATTTAAATCTAATTTTAGTTAAATCGCACAGCTTAGTTCGTTAGCGAGAGCTATACCGGTGTTTTTGATTTTTTCGCAACTCCAAGTTCTCCGAGCAACGCAGGCAAATGAAGGACAAATGACAGGACGTCATTTGAGCAATGTCTTGTCGGGAACAAATCATTGCGGTCTTTATTTGACAAGTCGCGCAGGGGCAGAACTTGGCTGGAGCGCGGCTTCTTTTGGTTACTTTTCTTAGCTGTTGAAGAAAAGTAACTCGAGCCTCAGGGATGAGACTTGAAAAACGCCATGGATGGCGGTGAGCGCAGCGAATACTTTGTGAACGAAGTGAATTTGTCTTAAATGCGGTACAAAAAATATTTAAACGTGTTTAAAAGTAGTTTGTTTAAACAAACAATTAAAATAACTTATTAAAGCCAGCCTTCTTAATTTCTGCACGCAGCTTTAAGCCTTTCAACTATTCTTTTTTCCGATGGAATATAGGACAATCCATATTTATTCATAACTGCATCGAATTCTGCAATATATGTACATCGATAATAAAAATTGGGAGGTAACCACTCATCAATCCCTTTGGCACCTTTTTGACGGTTTAACGAAGCATCAACAAGTTCTAAATTAGCCATATCATTTGCGAACTCTTGTTTAAGTTCTTTACTCCATTTATCCCCACCATGCCCGTGTGCAAATTTCAAAGGAACAATATGGTCCAAGTCTAGTTCTTTTGAGCTTGTAAATGTAGCCCCTGAATATGGATCATACCAAGAGCCTAGTGAAACGTTACATTTTTCATCTGACTTAAAGGAAACCGCTATACTTGAACGACTAATAAGTAATTCATGTCTAGTATTTTGACAATCTCGGTCACTATCGACCCAATGTGGCCAATCACTCCTGTCATAAAGATAAACAAAGTCTCGACCTTGATCGATAGCTTCTTTAGTTGCTTCATCAACTTTTTTTGTAGTTGATTTGGGAAGTCTGCCACCAGCTTTTAGACATTCATTTATTGATTTATAGGCCGTGTATTTCTTCGTTTTATTGTATGAACGGCTAGAATTATCATGGCAAATTCCTGAACTTGATAATTTAACTATTGAATCGATACCAAAAGCATTCATGCCAATAGTTAAAGAAATGAAGAAAACTAGAAAAGGAAATGAGATTTTAACTTTTATCATTTTAAATTAATTAATTTTGGATTTAAAAAACGTTTAACAATCTTAAATGATCATTAATATAGATCCTAATAGACTTATCTCTTTTTTCACACTTTTGTTAAAAACGCCCTTCAAAATCATGCTGAATGTCACATTACTTTACAAACCCCGCCCACTTCAAACTGTACAAAATTCCATCACCTTGAAAACCCTAGCTTTTCCCATTGTGGCCTAATAATTGCGCTTCTAAATTTGCTCTTTTCAGTAAACACCACAACATTGATAAAAGGAAGAAGACTGTGATACGTAAAATAAAAATAAAGGTTATACCCTTTGTGTTTCTAGCACTGGCATGTTGTTCAACGCCAGCGATTTCAAGTTTGGTTTATTCAGACACAAATGCCACTGGAGACTTTTGGGCTCGTCCAGTTGGAAGCGGCCCAGGTATTTCAGCCATCGGGCCAGTTCAATATCATGTTCAAAGTTTTTTCACTGCCGATTCGGGATTATTTAATTTTAGCAGTATCCAGGATTATGACGGCTATATACACTTATATGAATTTGACTTTTCGCCTACTGACCAAATCGTTAATTTGTTAGTTGGTGATGATGACGGTGCTGATGGTATAGGATCATCTGAATTTAGTTTCAATTTGGTGGGTTCACAGCAATATTATCTGGTGACCAGCGCGTTTTCGGCTGGAGGTGTTGGCAGCTTTACAAATACCATTAGCGGTAATGATAGCGATATAGCGGTGTTCGCAGGGACGGTTTCTGTGCCCGAGCCATCAACCCTTGCCATATTGGCACTCGGCGTTGCAGGGTTGGCTAGCCGTCGCTTGAAAAAGTAAAACAGTTACTGTTAAGAGGGCAGTTGTTAAGAGCATCTTTGATATCATAGGTGCTCTTTTTGTTTCTGTTTTATTTGTTTTTTTGCAAAGCGTCTTTTGCTGGCAATGACATTTCTTTGGAATACTAGCGATGATTATTCATGCGTCTAGTAGAGAATTTCAAAAGATAAGTTTAGCTAAAAAGAGAAAATGGTGCCGACTGCCGGAGTCGAACTGGCGACCTACTGATTACAAGTCAGTTGCTCTACCAACTGAGCTAAGTCGGCACACTAAGGTGACGGCTTTTGATTTACTGTAGTAAGTATTTCTACCCCAGTGACAAGGTTGGTAAATATTGTCTCAAAAGCGAGGCGCTATTTTAATCGCAGATTGAATCTTGTCAACCATTGTTTCCCTACTTATTGCTTTTTATTGCAAGTTTTAATCAAAGCGCCTAATTTTCCATCGTAATGATGAGCTTTAGTATTCTTGGTTAGTCGATTTTAGCTAGTTTGTCTGCTTCATCGAGTAACTTAGGGAAATATTCTACTGGTAAATACTTCGCCAAAGTCGTCATAAGTTCGGCCAGGTCAGCGTAACTCTCTCCGGTAAGATTGATATGCCCCATTTTACGTTTAGCTCTAACGGTTTTGCCATAAAGGTGCAGGTTACAATGGGCCAGCGAGAGCAAATCGGTAGAGTAGTCATCACAACCAATAATATTGATCATGGCACTTTTGCCATTGGCTTGTGTACTACCCAATGGCAGCCCCGTAATAGCGCGCATATGATTTGCAAATTGACTACATTCAGTGCCCTGCATGCTCCAATGACCAGAGTTATGCACACGTGGTGCAATTTCGTTAACTAACAATTGGTCACCAACTTGGAAAAACTCCACCGCCAACACACCAACGTAATCAAATTCATCCACTAATTTGGTGAATGCTCTGTGAGCCTGTTCTGTCAGCTGATTATCAATCTCGGGAGCAGGGGCAACTGAAACATGAAGCTGGCCCTCATGATGCAGGTTTTCGGCTAGTGGATAGAACCGAATATCACCGTGTAATCCACGTACACCAACTAACGAAAGTTCACGGTCAAATGACACCATTTGTTCGGCAATAAGCGGGACTTGAACCAGATCTAAATCGGCCAATTGCTGTTTAAGTGCAGGTAAGTCGTCTTTGCTTCCTAAACGCCATTGTCCGTATCCATCGTAACCATCGCGACTAGCTTTAATAATTAGTTTTTCACCTAATTGTACAACGGCTTCATCGAGTTGTTCGATGTCAGTAACAATGCGGTGTTTACTGTTGTTGATCTGTAATTTCTCAAGCACATTTTTTTCACGTACTCGATCTGCGCCTGTCAAAATCGCTTCCATACTAGGGTAAAGTTTGCCACTGCTTTGGGCTTGCTCCAATAAATCTTCAGGAACATGTTCAAACTCTACCGTCAAAGCATCGGCCATTTGGATAGCCTGTTCAATGCTAATATCGAGTTGCATTTTGCTAATAGGATCAACCACGGTGTGATTAGCCACGTCTACGGCATTAACTTTGAATCCCAGTGGCACAGCAGACAAATACATCATTTGTGCTAATTGCCCCGAACCATAGATCAGAACGTTCACTCAGGTAACTCCAACTCATCTAATGCCAGAACAGTATCGGTTTGCTTTTTACGAAAGGCTATCACCGCCTCTGCCACTTCTTTATCGTGTAAGGCAATAACTTGTGCGGCGAGTAAACCTGCATTAGCAGCGCCCGCTTCACCAATGGCTAAAGTGCCAACTGCAACGCCTTTTGGCATTTGCACAATGGAATAAAGTGAGTCAACGCCACTTAACTGACTTGAACGTACAGGAACGCCAAACACAGGAATATGTGTATGGGCAGCAATCATGCCCGGCAAGTGAGCAGCGCCCCCTGCTCCACCGATAATCACATGATAATCGTTATCTGCAGCAGTTTTCGCGAACTCAGTCAGTAAATCTGGGGTTCTGTGAGCTGATACCACTTTTGCATCAAACGCCACACCAAGGTTTTTCAACATAATTGCAGCTTGCTGCATGGTTGGCCAATCTGATTTTGAACCCATTACTATTGCCACTTTAGGCATATCTGCTCCTAACTTTTTAGGTCTGAGAACCAACGCTGTGTTGGTGATACGTTTTGAGGGGCACAACTTCCCTTAAATAATAAAAACAATGCTCAAAAAGCCCACTTTCGTTAGCTTTTGCATTACTTCTATCAAATAAAAATATGAATAAACCTAGAACAGGGTTATTCCCCTCAATAATTGAGGCGGCAGATTGTAGCT
Source organism: Aliiglaciecola aliphaticivorans (assembly GCF_054782055.1). Taxonomy (NCBI): domain Bacteria; kingdom Pseudomonadati; phylum Pseudomonadota; class Gammaproteobacteria; order Alteromonadales; family Alteromonadaceae; genus Aliiglaciecola; species Aliiglaciecola aliphaticivorans. Next base: position 28,998 of record NZ_BAAGTF010000092.1, on the reverse strand, counting down.
TAATTTTCGCCCAAGCCCAAACGTTGACGAGACGAAAATAGATAATTAATGCTTCTAGACCAACAATTACACTGCATTATTCGAAATTATTGGGCTTTTTCATGCTTTATTTACGTATTAAATAGAGGATTGACTATTATGTAGTAAATAACGTTAAACATGATATGGAATGTAAAAATGTAGCAACAAACTACGCATTATGCACAGCCACAAGCTAGGCTTAAGGTTGTAAAGTAGTATAGAAGGAGTGATTAATGTTAGACAGGTTTTTGAAGAAAGAATCCGCCGGCGGTATTTTGTTAATGTGTGCAGCAGTGCTTGCATTGATTGTAGCCAATTCTCCTTTGTCTTTGGTATACGATTTACTCATCGATATGCCAGTCGTAATTCAAGTTGGCGCGCTGGAAATCAATAAACCCCTACTTTTATGGATTAATGATGGATTAATGGCCGTTTTCTTTTTCATGGTTGGACTTGAACTTAAGCGGGAAATAATGGAAGGAGGTTTATCCAACCCAGCGAACATTGTACTACCTGCAAGTGGTGCAATTGGCGGCATGATTGTACCAGCAGGTATATACGCATTTTTTACGTGGGGAAATCCAATCGCTTTGGCGGGCTGGGCAATTCCTGCCGCAACCGATATCGCATTCGCCATGGGTATTTTGGCCTTACTTGGCAGCAAAGTCCCTGTAAGTCTTAAAGTATTTTTGGTGACCTTAGCCATCATCGATGATATCGGCGCAATTTTAATTATTGCCTTATTTTACAGTGATAACATTTCTACTTGGCCACTCATTGTAGCGGCGTTTTGCTTAATGCTGTTAACCAGTATGAACCGGAAAAATGTCCAGCAAATCCCTTCTTATATTTTAGTTGGAGTGGTTTTATGGGTTGCCATGCTCAAATCTGGTGTACACGCCACATTAGCCGGCGTGTTACTCGCCTTTTTCATTCCTATGCGAGATAACAACGACCCCAGTATTTCCCCGGTCAAATCATTGGAGCATAGCCTACTTCCAGCAGTGAACTTTGTAATATTGCCAGTCTTTGCTTTTGCCAACTCCGGGATTAATCTCGGCAGTATTAACGCCGACTCTGTATTCCACCCTGTTACCTTTGGAATATTCTTGGGCTTATTCTTAGGTAAGCAAGTAGGGGTATTTGGATTTAGTTGGTTAGTGATAAAGTTAGGCTTGGCTAAACTACCTGCAGATCAAAACTTCAGCCAATTGTACGGGTGTGCAATTTTATGTGGGGTGGGTTTCACCATGAGTCTATTTATCGGTTCATTAGCTTTTGCCCAAACCGGTAACAATGCATTTTTTGATGAGCGATTGGGCATTCTTCTGGGCTCAATAGTGTCGGCTGTCACTGGCTATTTGGTACTAAAAAAAGCGATTAAATAAGCTGTATTAGCGAACAAATGAATAAAAAACGGCATCTAAAAAGATGCCGTTTTCTTTAGTTAACATTAGAAATGACGATTAATGCTGATTCATATAGTCGATTGTCATATTCGTTAATAATCGCACACCTAATTTCATACCATCGTCATCCACATAAAAGTCAGGCGTATGGTGAGCAGGTGCATCTTTAGGATCAACATCTAAGGGTTTGCCGCCAACCCATAAATAGATCCCAGGCACTTGTTCTTGGAAAAACGAAAAATCTTCTGCACCCGTTACTGGCTTGCTATAAATGACGTTATCTTCCCCTGCCGTTTTGTTAAGGGTCGGCAACATTGTTGCGGTTAAGTCATGATCATTAAAAGTAACTGGATAAGAACCGCCAAATGGCAGAGTCAGCTCAGCCTCTGCGCGCATACTGTCGGCAACGCCTTTTACTTTTCTTGGCATAGCTTCATAAATATGATCTCGAGCTGTATTATTTAAGGTGCGAATAGTTCCTACCAATTCCACTTTATCAGGGATAATATTAGAGCGAACTCCACCATTAATTGCCCCAAAGGTTACTACCGCAGCATCGTCAAGAAGCTGCACTTCACGACTGACAATAGTTTGGATATTCATGATCATTTGAGCAGCAGTCACAATAGGATCAACACTCAACCAAGGGTAGGCACCATGAGCTTGTTTGCCCTTAATTACAATTTTAAAAGGATCTACGGCTGCCATTACGCCACCTTCGCGATATAAAACCGTGTTCACATCAGCAGAAGAACTGATATGTAAGCCAAAAATCGCGTCAACATCCGGATTCTTGAGCACTCCCTCTTTCACCATTAATTCAGCCCCACCTTCTTCTCCTATAGGGGCCCCCTCTTCCGCTGGTTGAAAAATAAATTTCACTTTTCCACGAAGCTGGTCTTTCATTTCCACTAATATTTCAGCAGCTCCCATTAACATAGCGATATGGGTATCATGACCACATGCGTGCATAACAGGTACTTCTTTGCCGTTGTATTCCCCTTTTGCTTGGGATTTCCAAGGCAAATCATTATTTTCTAACACTGGCAAACCATCTATATCGGCACGCAAACCAACAACAGGGCCAGGCTTACCACTATCTAAAATGGCAACAACACCTGTAATTGCCACACCGGTTTGTACTTCTAGTCCCAATGACGTTAAGTGTTTGGCAATATACTCTGCGGTTTCAAATTCACGATTGGATAGCTCTGGATGTTCGTGTAGGTGATGACGCCACTGAATAACTTTAGCTTCAATTTTATCTGCCATTAGATCAACCGTGTTAGCAAAACACAACGTAGGCAATAGTGACAATGTGAGGAGGAGCTTCTTCATATTTCCCTTCTTGTTAGTTATTTTTATGAGCGTACGAACGTTTTATATCACATTTTAGGGTACAAACAAAAAATCCACTGACGCGCAAACGACAGTGGATTTTTAGGTGTTAAAGAACTGTGAAGGGTTAACTTTTTTGACGTTTCATCGCATCAAAAAATTCTTCATTGGTTTTCGTCATGGCTAATCTACCAATCAAAAATTCTATTGCATCAATCTCAGACATTTCATGGACTATTTTACGCAATATCCACATTTTCTGTAGCTCTTCTTTAGTGGTAAGCAATTCTTCACGGCGGGTACCAGAGCGATTAAAATCGATTGCTGGGAAGACGCGTTTTTCTGCAATTTTACGATTAAGGTGCAGTTCCATATTACCTGTACCTTTAAATTCTTCGTAAATTACTTCATCCATCTTAGAGCCTGTGTCGATTAGTGCTGTTGCAATAATGGTTAAGCTTCCGCCTTCTTCCACGTTACGTGCAGCCCCAAAGAAACGCTTAGGTTTGTGCAGAGCGTTAGCATCAACACCACCGGTGAGTACTTTACCTGATGAAGGAATAACAGTGTTATAAGCTCGAGCTAAACGAGTAATAGAATCGAGTAGTATTACTACGTCTTTTTTATGTTCAACTAATCGCTTAGCTTTCTCAATCACCATTTCAGCAACCTGGACGTGGCGACTGGCAGGTTCATCAAAGGTAGAAGCAACCACTTCACCCTGAACCAAGCGCTGCATTTCAGTTACTTCTTCTGGACGCTCATCAATTAGCAATACCATCAACTCACTTTCAGGGTGATTGGCTGCAATTGACTGTGCAATATTTTGTAGTAATAAGGTTTTACCCGCCTTAGGAGGGGCAACAATCAAACCACGCTGACCGGCACCAATGGGTGAAGCCAAGTCTAAAATTCTTGCTGTCAAATCTTCAGTACTGCCATTACCACGTTGTAACGTAAAACGACGGTTTGCATGTAAAGGAGTTAAGTTTTCAAAAAGGATTTTATTACGGGAATTTTCTGGTTTATCGAAGTTGACTTGATTGATTTTCAGTAGTGCAAAATATCTTTCGCTGTCTTTTGGTGGACGTATTTTCCCAGCGATAGTGTCTCCGGTTCGTAAATTAAATCTACGAATTTGACTGGGAGATACATAGATATCATCCGGACCAGCCAAATATGAAGAATCGGATGAACGTAAAAATCCAAAACCATCTTGGAGTATCTCGAGTACGCCGTCCCCGAAAATGTCTTCGCCGCTTTTCGCGTGCGCTTTTAGTATGGCAAAAATAATATCTTGTTTACGAGCCCGAGCCATATTATCTAGGCCCATTTTTTCGGCTAATGCTACAAGTTCGCTGATCGGTTTATTCTTTAATTCTGTTAAATTCATATTGGTGGGTCTTTATGATTTGAAATGCGCTACAAGGCACCCTGTTTTTTTGTCTCAGGTTTTTTGGCTAATTAAATTCGTTTTACTCTATGGATTGAGTGCGAAATCTGGTGAGTTCAAGATATGAACAATCGAAAGTTAGCACCAATTAGTTGTTCCGTCCAGCGAAAAACGATGATTAATGCAAAGAATGTTTAATTTTCGTTAAAAACACAAAAAATACGCAGAAAAACCAATTATGAGTTAGTGTTTCTGCGCATTAATTGAAATTAGATGTTATCGTTCAAAAACTCAGCTAACTGGGTTTTTGATAAGGCTCCAACCTTAGTTGCTGCGACATTTCCGTCTTTAAACAACAATAAAGTAGGGATACCACGGATACCATACTTAGGTGGAGTTTCATTATTTTCATCGACATTCAACTTGCCAACTGTTAACTTGCCGTCGAACTCGCCAGCAACTTCTTCTAGAATTGGCGCAATCATTTTACATGGGCCGCACCATTCCGCCCAGAAATCAACTAGGACAGGACCAGCAGCATTGATAACATCGGCCTCGAAACTATCGTCAGATAACTGGATAATTTTGTCGCTCATACTTTTCTCCGTAATTGGTCTCTCGCTGAGAAAGTTCAGCGTATAATGAGAGTTTTATAGAAACTGTTTTTTAATGCAAGCACTGATAAGCTATAAGCTATGCAAACTACACATTTAACTGAAACACATTTTTCTGATCTGCCCATCCATGAGGATGTTTTAAAGGCATTAACAGAAGCAAACTTTATCCACTGCACGCCAATACAGGCGTTAAGTTTACCCCATCTTTTAGAAGGGCAAGACATTGCAGGTCAAGCTCAAACTGGAACAGGAAAAACTATTGCTTTTCTTGTTGCCACATTTCATCGATTACTGACTCATCCTAATGAATCAGGTAAGCAACCTAAAGCTATTATAATGGCACCTACTCGAGAATTGGCAGTACAAATTTACAATGACGCCGAATTATTGAGTAAACACACCGGATTATCGCTTGGTTTGATATATGGGGGTGAAGGTTACCAAAGTCAACGGGAATCTTTGCAATCAGGTGTCGATATTATTATTGGCACTACCGGCCGTATTATCGATTACTATAAACAAAATATATTTTCATTGGAAAATATTCAAGTTGCAGTGCTTGATGAAGCCGATCGCATGTTCGATTTAGGTTTTATCAAAGATATTCGATATATGTTCAGACGCATGCCCGAACCGACAAAACGTTTAAGCATGTTATTTTCTGCTACCTTGTCTTATCGTGTGCAGGAATTAGCCTACGAACACATGAATAACCCAACCCATGTCAAAGTTGAACACGACAAACAAACGGCGAGTCGAATTCAAGAAGAGTTATTCTATCCTTCCGATGAAGACAAAATGTTGCTGCTTTTAACCTTGTTGGAAGACGAATGGCCCGAAAAAGCGATTGTTTTTGCGAATACTAAACATACTTGCGAAAAACTCAGTGACTGGTTGGAAGCCGATGGCCACCGTGTGGGATTATTAAGTGGTGATGTTCCGCAACGTAAGCGTTTAAAAATTCTAGACGATTTTAGTAAAGACAAACTCGATATTTTGGTTGCAACCGATGTCGCAGCGCGTGGTTTGCATATTGAAAAAGTCACCCATGTCTTCAATTATGACCTACCCGATGACGCCGAAGATTATGTGCATAGAATTGGGCGAACAGGTCGTGCAGGAAAAAGTGGACACGCAATTAGCTTCGCTTGTGAAAAATATGCGTTGAATTTACCCGCAATTGAAAGCTATATTAGCCGTCCTATTCCTGTGAGCAATTATGATCAGGAATCGTTACTTGATGATATAACACCGCCTAAACCGCAATACAAAAAGCGACAGCAAAGTGGTAAAAGTTATCAGAAGCGTCCAAATAACCGTAACCAGAAAAGGCGTTAATGGAAAATCAGCCAATTACATCGGTGACCAATGAAGACCAACTCTATGCAGCGGTTGATCTTGGTTCCAATAGTTTTCATTTAGTCATTGTAAGAGTTGTTTCTGGCTCTGTACAAATTATTGGTAAAGTGAAACAAAAAGTTAAATTGGCCGCTGGCCTGAATGATAGCATGATGCTTGATCAGATCAGTATGGAAAGAGGCTGGCATTGCTTAGAAACCTTTGCCGAGCGCCTACAAGATATCCCCTTATCAAATATTAAGGTCGTTGGCACTGCTACCTTGCGTTTAGCTAAAAATGCCAATATTTTTATTGAAAAAGCCCAACAAATCCTAAATCAAAAGCTAGAAGTGATCAGTGGCGAAGAAGAAGCCAGACAAATTTATTTAGGAGTCGCCTATACCTCTGCAAACCAAGGTAATACTTTAGTCATCGATATTGGTGGCGCAAGCACAGAAGTGATTATTGGCAATGACATGCAACCCATTAACCTTGTAAGTTTAAACATGGGCTGTGTTACTTTTAAAGAGCGATATTTTGTTGATGGGGTTATTTCTGAACAAAATATGCAAAATGCCATAGCAGCAGCAAAACAAAAGTTATTACCAATTATAGATGACTTTATTTGTTTTGACTGGCAACAGTGTCTTGGTGCATCTGGCACCCCTCAAGCAGTGGTTGAAATTCTAGTTGAACAAGGTATCAGTGACGCCATTCGTTTAGATTATTTACATAATTTAATGCAGCAATGTATCGATTGTGGCAACTTAGAAAGTTTGGATATTGAAGGCCTTACAGAGTCAAGAAGAGCTATATTCCCCAGCGGTTTATGTATTTTAGTCGCCTTGTTTGAGCAGCTTAAAATTCAAGAAATGCAGATCTCAGGCGGTGCCTTACGAGAAGGTCTAATTTATGGCATGCTCGAGAACTGTGAAAGAAACGATCGCCGAACTCATTCTATTGGTGAAGCCATTCGAACTTACCATATAGACCAACAACAAGCTCAGAGAGTTTGCGATGTAGCCGTGAGCTTTTACAAACAACTTTGTGCACAATCTAATATTTGTAATTTTGATGCGTTGGCTGTTATCGAAGCCGCATCTTTACTGCACGAAATAGGTTTGCACATTGAGTATAAACAGTACCATTTGCATGGCGCTTACATTCTTAGTCATATTAACCTTAACGGCTATTCACAAATGCAGCGTAAAAGTATTCGCGATTTAGTGCTTTGCCACCGAGCTGAGTTAGATTTAACTAAATTTTCTCAATACCACCCCGATATGCAGCCGTTGTTATTTGGATTAGTTCGCATCTTAAGATTGTCGTGTTTGCTCTCAATTCGCAGAAAAGATAATATTTTGCCGGAAATTGAATTACATGTAGATGAACAACACTGGCAACTAACCTTTCCCGAAGGTTGGCTAAGGGCTCACCCACTTATTGACGTGGAGTTAGCTAACGAAAAGTGGCTACAACACAAAGCCGGCTTGCCACTTTCCTTTCAGTAATTTCCTTAGTGATAACCTCAGTATAATAAACTATACATGGTGCGGCGAGACTTAGATTTAAGCGGATCACCATCTGGCATCGCATTTATCATATCTAAGGTATATTTTCGTGCATCCCCGAAACTCAAGTCCTTTTTAAGCACTGCAAAAAGTAATTCTAATGCTTCTTCTGGTTGGTTGGCCTGATGCAATTGCACAGCTAATTCAACCTTAATCTCCAAATTGTCAGGATCTTGATCTAACTTAGCTTGAAGCTGTTTGATTTCTGGCGATTCTGAGGCTTTTTCAACCAACTCTACTTTCCCCACAATACTGTGGTAATAGCCGTTTTGATCAACAAGCAGAATATTATCGAGCAGTAGTTGGGCTTGCTTAGTATTGCCTAACTCCACATAGCAGTCAGCTAACACCAAGGCAATGTCAGCTCTTTGGGGGTCGAGATCATGGGCTTGTTTAGCGATTGTAAATGCCTGTTGATAATCCCCCTGATTAACCAGTGCAACTGCCTTCTCGTAGAACCCATCAACTGCATTTGGTAAGTGCTTTTCCAATAGCTCTTGAATTTGTTCTTCCATCATTGGACCAGCAAACCCATCAACAGGCTGGCCATCTTTAACAAGAATAACAGTGGGTAAACTCTGAATGCCAAACTGTTGGGCTATTTGTTGCTCTTGTTCACAATTGACGTTTGCATATATCAAATGTTCTGCATGCTGATTGGCTAGTTTTTCTAAAATAGGCGTTAGTTGTTCACACATTTCTAAATTCGGCGCCCAGAAATTCACCAGCACATGTTTGGCTTTTGACTCTTCGATGATGACTTGCTGAAAGTTTTCTATATTCAGATTTACAAAATTTTGCATTTTTAGCTCTTTCTATTTTTTAGTTTCATAAACTGAAACGAACTGATTGAACACAATGGTTGTTAGGTGGGGGCAATGAATTTAAAAAGCAACCTAGTTATACAAATAGAGGTTTAATTTACGGCGGTTATTTTTGGTACTTTCCAGTACAATGTCAAATACGCGACATTTTCTACTATTTGTATATGCTACTGTTTTTTACAATCAATGACTAAGGGCGAATATCATGGCTGAAAAAGAATATAAGCGTTTTTCTCAATTTTATCCGTTTTATTTGCGCGAACATCAAAACCCTATTTGTCGTAGACTTCATTTTGTAGGGTCATTTTTAATATTATTAACACTTGCTTATATTATTTTTACTGGACAATGGCGGTATTTCATCATCCTTCCTTTTCTAGGTTATGGATTTGCCTGGGTCGGTCACTTTTTCTTTGAACACAATCGCCCCGCTACATTCACATACCCCTTTTACAGCTTTTTAGGAGACTGGGTAATGTTCAAAGATATGCTCACTGGAAAAATTAAATTTTGAAGTGCAGTTTAAGTAGTTAAGTAGCCTCAAAGTTGCTGTATCTTATATTTTGCCTCTCAAAAACCTCAATGCAATCTAAGGCTTCACCCTAAGCGCACTATACCATTTTAAATATCCCCCGAAAGAATGATTAAATTCTTGCAGTTTAATGTCCTAAATCTACTAGTTTTTGTCCCAGACCTACAAGTTACATAACCTTTCTTATTGAAATAAAAGGTTTTTTTCTAACATGTCCCATATGTGTATTTTTTCGCCCTAAATTTACAACGCATTTATTCATTTCTTTTTTATTCTTAAGTCGTCATTACGGAAAATGACATTGGCTCAAACGGAATGGGTCAACTAAGGACTAACGAAGGAACGTTAACGCAAGGAACGCCAAGTGCTAAATCGGATTGTAGCCAGGAAGGCTCACAGTCAGGATAGCAAGGAGGCATCAAGGAAGAAGGTTGAGAAACCCTAAGTGGTAAGGAAACCAACGCAAGAAAGCACTATGTAGACAACTAAACAAAGCCTAGGACTTTGTTTTGTCCGAGATGATAACTATCACGCTTCAGGCATCGTCAGCATGTATTTTTTGCAAACAGGAGCAGTAAATCCAGGGACGGATATTTCTTACACGACTAGGAATGACAAACCAAAAGAGTGTTCAAACTAGCTAGGTAAAAAGCGTCACACAAGAAAGGGAAAGAGTATGCAAGAATCTCTATTTAGGCAAAGTGCAATTGATCACCAGAAGAATAGGCTTCACGGTGAAATTTTGCTTATCCCTAGTGCTTCCCATGTTTTCGTAAGCCTGTTTTTGAGTGCGTGGATTGTCGCCGCTTTTGCATGGCTCGTGAGCAGTCAATACGCTAGAAAAGAAAGTGTAGGCGGTTGGTTGGAACCGCCCAGTGGCGTAGTCAAAGTATTCCCAGAAACGTCTTCTGGCCGGATAGAGCAAGTCTTAATAACAGAAGGGCAAATCGTCTCAGAAGGACAAGCTTTGGCGGTGATTGAGGGAGATCGCACATTAAGTAGCGGGTCGAGTTTGCAAACAACATTACTCGCGGAATATAAGACTCAGCAGCAACTACTAATGGCTCAACTAAAACGAGCTGAAATAGTCAATGATATAAATATAGAAAACACCCAATCAAAGTTAGTCTCTATGGGACAAGACATCATTCGACTTGACGCGCAGATTCAAACTCTACAAAAACGCTATTCATTAGTGGCTTCCCGCTATCAAAATTATCAGTCCATGGGACAGTCAGGACATATTTCCAAAGCCGATTTAGAACAAGTTTTAGAACAAAAGCTGGCATTGCAAAATCAGCAGCAAGGCTTACAGCGAGAAAAAATAAACTTAAATAATGAAATTACCACAACCGAAAATCAATTATTAACCCTCCCCCAGAATCAGTTAAACCAAACTAATCAGCTAAAATCTAAGCTCAGTGATCTCGCTCTAAAGATTGCCCAGTTAAACGGTCAAAGTCGACATGTATTAAAGGCGTCTCGTGATGGAATAGTATCGAACCTGCTGGCTCAAATAGGTCAACAAACGAATCAAAATACGCCGCTGCTCTCAATAGTGCCGCAAAAAAGTCAGATTGAAGCAAAGCTACTAGTGCCAGTTAAAGCAATAGGATTTGTTCAACAAGGCCAGCCAATTCAAATTCGCTACGACGCTTTTCCATATCAAAAGTTTGGATTATATCTAGGAAAGATTACCAGCGTTTCTGACGCAGTAATTTTACCCAATGAAGTGCACAATGCCCCTGTGAGTATTCAAGAGCCCGTATACTTAGTGCATGCCACCCTCGACTCCCAGTTCGTTTCTGCCTATGGAAAGCAACTCAACCTAAAATCAGGCATGACCTTGTCTGCTGACGTGCAATTAGGTGAACGCAGTTTATTAGAATGGATATTTGAGCCTCTATTAAGTTTGCGGGGTAGAATTTAATGAACAGCATGACTTTTGCCCGCCCCGAACGTCTGCTTAACTTCAATACAAAGCATTCTTTGCCATGTATTTTGCAAACTGAAGCCTCTGAATGTGGTTTAGCATGCCTAGCGATGATCAGCGGATTTTATGGATATGAAATTGATTTAACTAGTATACGTAGCCGTTTCTCCATTTCAGCCCACGGCGCAACCCTTAAACAGATTATGCAAATTGCGGGTCAAATGGAATTATCCCCGCGGGCTTTGCGCCTTGAAATAGAACAGTTAGCTGAACTGCAAACTCCCTGCATATTGCATTGGGAGTTGAAACACTTTGTAGTGTTAAAAAAAGTCACAAAACATAAAATCTATATCCACGATCCTGCCGTAGGAGAGCGGGTATTAGAGTTGGCCGAAGTTGACAAACTATTCACCGGTATAGCTTTGGAACTCACTCCAACTCCCGCATTTGAAAAGGGCAAACAAAAGCGAAAGTTATCCTTAAGCCATTTTTGGAATCGAATTACAGGGTTGAAGCGCAGTTTGGTGATTATTCTGGTGCTTTCACTATTTATTCAGGTTTTTGCCCTAATTCAACCTTACTACATGCAAACGGTGATAGATGACGTCATCTTGCGTTCAGATCTGAACTTACTCACGGTTCTAGCGTTTGGCTTTGGGTTACTGTTATTGATAGATACTGCCACCTCATATATCCGTCAAACTGTGATATTGAACCTTTCAAGCCGCCTAAATATACAGATGGCAGCAAATGTTTTTACCCACCTTATTCGTCTACCCCTTAACTATTTTAGCAAACGTCATATGGGGGATGTTGTTTCACGATTTGGTTCATTGCAAAGTATTCGAGAACTTTTAACGACTGGTTTTGTTACGGTGTTTGTTGATGGTTTGATGGCTATTTTTACCCTTTGGGTGATGTTTTTATATGACCAAAAATTGACCTTTATTGTTTTAGCCATTGTATTTCTCTATGCATTGTTACGTTACCTTTTTTATAAACCATTAAGACGCTTAACTGAAGAGAGCATTGTCTCTTCAGCAAAAGAAAATAGTCACTTTATGGAGTCTGTACGCGCTATCCAAACCATAAAGCTGTTTGAAAAGGAGACAGATAGACAAAGCCAGTGGCAAAACAAACTCGCTGAAGCAATGAATAAAGAGATACGTCTTCAACGCTGGAGAATAGGATTTGAAACTGCCAATAAAGTACTGTTTGGACTAGAAAATATTCTGGTTATTTATTTTGCAGCATTGGCTGTTACGAACAACATGTTAAGTGTGGGAATGTTATTTGCGTTTGTGAGTTACAAAGCTCGTTTTATTAATTCAATGGATAATCTCATCGAAAAGTGGATTGAATTCCGAATGTTAGAGCTTCATTGTGAACGACTTGCAGATGTCGTTTATACCCCAAAAGATCCAATGCTAAAAGAGTTCAAAAACCCTTGCCTATCCAGCCCAATATCTGAACAAGACAAGATACAAGGGGAAATTAGATTACAGAATTTGGCATTTTCATACAGTCAGTTGGATGCCCCCGTGTTACAAAATATCAGTCACCATTTTGAAGCCGGTTCTACCATCGCAATCATTGGTGCCAGCGGCAGCGGAAAGAGCACATTAATGAAATGCATGATGGGATTGTTGCAACCCACAGCGGGGCAAGTTTTAGTCGATGGCATCGCGCTCTGTAACCTAAAAGACTACCGCCAAAGCATTGCTGCGGTAATGCAAGATGATGTGCTTTTAACTGGCTCAATTGCAGAAAATATCGCCTGTCTCTCAACCAATATAGATATGCAAAAGGTGGTCTATTGCGCTCACTTAGCTTGCATCCATGACGATATCACCAAAACCAGTATGCAATACAACACCCTAGTTGGCGATATGGGTGCGAATTTGAGTGGCGGTCAAAAACAACGGATTATTTTAGCCAGAGCCCTTTACAAAAAGCCTCGAATTTTATTTTTAGATGAAGCCACCAGCCATTTGGATGTAAACAACGAAATGGCCATCAATAATCATATTAAACAGTTATCGATCACACGCGTGATCATCGCTCACCGTCCCCAAACCATTGCCAGTGCCGACAAGGTGTTGAGCTTGGAGGCTGGACAGTTAAGCGATGTGACCTCGTCGATAAAACAGCCGTAAACATCAACCTACTATTTAAGGAAAAATACCATGGAAAATATGTTGGAGTTCTACCAAAACAAACTATCTAAACGTGAGGCCCAGGTCGCCAACAAAGTGCGTGAAGGTTTAAGTAACCGTTCCATTGCTGAACAGCTATTTATTAGTGAGCGGACGGTGAAATTTCACTGCACTAACATTTTTAGAAAATTAGCGATAAATAATCGAAAAATGCTGCGGACATTATTTCCCAATGCCTATGAAACAGCTTAAAACTGTACCCTGGTACAGTTAACTTTTTGAGTATTTTAGCCATACTCATAATGTCAGTACAATGAAGTACGGCATCTAACCAAAGTAAATATTACAAGGAGAATGAAATGGAACATCCATTCAATACAAAAAAGGAACTTACTAATTTATCTACCGAGGAAGTGGCTGCAGGTTCACTGTCGAATCGACTGCCCTCGGAAAAAACACCCACTATCCGGCCTAAAATCAAACCTCCCATGGAGACGACCATGGCCATTGGTGAGGAAGGTGGCAGTTTTGGTAATTGGTTCTAGGGAATGATTAGTTCATAGATTCATAAAGAACTAAAAACCCGTAGTGAACTACCACTCAGGTGGTTCACTATTTCTAAACCTTTAACTTCGATAAAACTACAGGACGTGTTATGTCGGTTGTTATTATTTTAGGTGCCAGTCAAGACTGTCATGCATTACATATGCTCCAAGCATGCCATCAATCAGGTATTGAAGCTGCGTTGTTTGACACGTCTCTTTATCCGTCCTGTCACAGCATTAGTTGGAACCCAATGCTGGCGAAAGGTGGTTTAAGGTTAAACTCAACGTTTTACAAATTTGAACAAATCAACAGTGTATTTTGGAGTAGTGTCGGTCCTCCCAGTTTAGGGACAGAGACAAATCCCTCGTTGTATCAAATTGCCATGAGTGATAGCTCTAGCGCCCTGCGAACTTTTTTCGATGAAAGCAGTATCCGGTGGATCAATTCCTGGCAGGTGTTTGACTCCCACAAAGTGAAACCACGACAATTACATAAAGCAGCAACCATAGGTGCACTCATCCCACAAACTTATATTGGTAACGAAACCGAAGATATCCTTGCCTTCGCAAAGCAGTATAAAAAATTGTTATTCAAACCTGTGTATGGCGGCTCACATGCCACCTTGATCGATGAGAAACAGCTTAACTCGGCACACCTGCAAAAAGTCCTGCGTTATGCTCCAGTCACCATTCAAAAATATATTGAAGGAACAAACATACGCACTTATGTCATTGGTTCTGAGGTTTTTAGTGCCGAGATAATCAGTGACGAGGTTGATTTTAGACTGCAATCAAACCCTGTCCACGTTCCCACCAAAACACCTGCGAAAATTGTTAACTTAGCCAAGCGTTTGACTCAAGGGTTTAATATGCATTGGACAGCCATAGACTGGCGTCGTGACAACCAAGGTAACTATTATTTTTTAGAAGCAAATCCCAGCCCGATGTTTATCCACTTTGAACAACTTACCGGCTACCCAATCACAGACATGCTAGTTCAAGCGCTCATTCAGCCAAGATATTTTTCAAACGTTGGTTAAATTAGACAAGGTGAGGTAAGCGCTTAAAATAAAGTGTATCTTTATCCATACAAATAGGAGTCTGTATACAATTTCTGAAACGTTTTCGTCATTCAATCTAAAGTGTATAGTGTTGGCGGCTAAACAGGACATGGTATGAGCGTTATAGTCTTTAACGCAATTATCAACTGATAATAAAATGACAGGAATTCTCAATGAATACACTAAACAAAGGCATTAAGGTAAGTAAATTACTATTGAGCCTTTCACTATTGTTTTCTGCACACACGTTTGCAGCGCAAGCAGATCCAACAGAGGCGGAAACTGACTCGCCTTCAGCTGAAAAGCAAGATTGGGATGTAACAAATCCCCCATTCGAGTTGTCTTCAATTGATATTGAAACGGACGAAGTGACTTGGTCTAGTTTAGATATCTCACCAGATGGCAAACACATGGTGTTTGATACCCTAGGAAATATTTTCATTGTTGATAGTCAAGGCGGGAAAGCCAAAGCGTTGACTCAAGATTTTGCTTGGAATATCCAACCTGCTTTTAGTCCTGATGGCAAAAAAATCGCGTTTAGCTCAGACCGAGATGGCTTGTCCAACATTTGGATGATGGACATAGAAAGTGGCGAACTAAACCAAATCACCAAAGAAAAAAATAACATAATGCACTCCCCCAAGTGGAGTCCAGACGGACAGTATATTCTTGCAACCAAAGGAATAATGTCGAGCCGTAGTATTCCCGCTGGGGAAATTTGGATGTATCACTATTCTGGTGGCGATGGCATTCAAATTAAAGCCAGAGTGAATGGCAAAAAAGACCAAAAGAACATTGCTGATCCAGCATTTTCACCTGATGGTAAGTACGTATACTTCACCCAAGATATTACCGGTGGCTCAACATTTAGCTATAACCGAGATCCGTTAAAATCAGTTTTTGCTATCACCCGTTACGATCTGGAAAGTGGCGATGAAGAACGATTTGTCAGTGGCACAGGTGGTGCAATTGTACCTACTCCCTCCCCTGATGGTAAACAATTAGCCTTTGTTCGCCGCATCAAAAACAGAACTGCTTTGTTCGTCAAAAATTTAGCTGACGGCAGTGAAAGAGTTTTGTATCAAGCCCTTGAGCGCGATATGCAAGAAGGTTTCGGTAGTGAAGGGTATTTCGCCTATTTCGATTGGACACCTGATTCTGAAAATATTGTTTTTTGGACTGGCGGTAAGTTTCATAAACTCAACGTGAATAGCCTCGAAATTGCAGATATTCCAGTATCCTTGTCTACCACAGCACAATATGCAGATGCACTGCGTTTTGATGTGGATGTGGCACCAGATACATTCGATGTAAAAATGATTCGCTGGGCACAAAAGTCTCCCAACGGGAAATCAATTCTTTATCAAGCTTTGGGTAAGTTATATGTCAAAGACTTGAAATCAGGCAAAGTGAAGCGCCTAACAAAACAAAATGACCATGATGAATATTTCCCCCGTTATTCAAATGATGGCAAAAAAATCGTTTACACCACTTGGAATGATCAAGATCTAGGTAGCATTAGAGTGGTTTCTGCGCGTGGCGGAAGAGGCAAAGTTGTTTCAAAAAATCCGGGACATTATGTTGAGCCAAGTTTTTCCCTCGATGGAGAATTGCTGACTTATCGCAAAACCACTGGAGGCTATTTACTTTCTCCGAAGTGGTCCGTTGAGCCAGGGCTTTACGTGACGAATTTAGATGAGAAAACCCACACGCGTATATCTAAAAATGGTGTTGCGCCGCACTTTGCAGGCTCAAATGAGCGCGTTTACTTTACCACGGTTGTTGGCGGCACGGCATACACTGAAACCCAACTAGTGAGCGTTGATTTACATGGCGAAGATAAACGTGAACATTTGTATGGCGCCGACAAAGTGAGTGAATACCGACTATCCCATGATGGAAAATGGATTGCCTTCGTTCATCAATACAATGCCTATATCGCTCCGTTTAAACAAATGGGTAAACGCCAAAATATTGGTCCTTCAAGCACAGCTACACCGCTTAAACAAGTGTCTAGCCGAGCAGGTGAGTACCTTACTTGGTCGCCAGACAATAAGACTCTATCCTGGTATCACGGCCCTTACTATTTCGAGCGAGAATTGAAAGATGCTTTCGATTTTATGCCCAATGCACCAGCAACCTTGCCCGAACCTGTTAGTGAAGGAATTAATCTGTCATTCAGTCAAAAAGCTGATAAGCCCGATGGTTACAAAGCTATTGTGGGTGGCACTGTAGTTACTATGCGTGATGCAGATAATCAGCAGGAAGTCATTGAAAATGCCGTTATACTCATCAACAATAATAAAATTGAGGCAGTGGGAAAAGCTGCTGATATTGAAGTTCCTAGTTCAGCCTTGGTGATCGATGCTGCCGGAAAAACCATTATCCCAGGCTTGATCGATACCCATGCCCATGGCTCACAAGGGAGTAATGAAATTATTCCTCAACAAAATTGGAGTCAATACTCAAACCTAGCATTTGGTGTAACCACAATTCACGATCCATCCAATGACACTACCGAGATTTTTTCTGCCTCGGAGTTACAAAAAGCAGGTAAAATTGTCGCACCTCGTATCTATTCCACAGGTACGATTTTATATGGTGCAGAGGCCCTCGGTCACAAGGCGATTATTAATAACCTTGCGGATGCCAAGTATCACTTGCAACGCTTGAAAGATGTGGGCGCTATATCGGTTAAAAGCTACAATCAACCCCGTCGTGATCAACGTCAGCAAGTATTAGCCGCTGCAAAAGAGTTAGAAATGATGGTGGTGCCTGAAGGTGGTGGTAAATTGCAACAAAACATCACTATGGTAGTAGATGGTCATACTGGTTTGGAACATTCCCTTCCTATTGCCAAAGGTTACAATGATCTAACCAAATTATGGTCTGCAACAAAGTCTGGATATACCCCTACCTTTATCGTTTCCTATGGTGGGTTAATGGGAGAAGAGTATTGGTACGACCGCACTGAAGTATGGAAGAATCCACGTTTGATGCGTTATACACCATCTTATATTATCGACCGTCGTTCGATTCGTCGCCCCACAGCACCAGATAATCAATACAACCATTTCGACGTTGCATCTTATGCAAAAGAGCTCAGAGATAAAGGTGTGAGTATTCACATTGGTGGCCATGGTCAAAGGGAAGGTTTAGCCGCACATTGGGAACTTTGGTCCATGCAACAAGGTGGGTTCACGCCTTGGGAAGCCCTGAGAGGTGGCACCATAGATGGCGCGAAGCATTTAGGCATGGATAAGCAAATTGGTAGTATCGAAGTAGGTAAACTAGCAGACCTGGTTATCATTGACGGCGACGTTTTAAGCGACCTTAGGCGCAGTGAGTATGTTGATTACACCGTAATTAATGGACGTATCTATGAAGCTGCAAGCATGAACGAAGTGAATAGCAAACAAAAGCGACAAGCATTCTTCTTTGAACAAGATAACCAAAGCTTTATGCCTAAAGAAACTCAAATTAGAGTCCACGAAAAAGCCAAACAACATAATTGGGTGCACCAGCACTGAGTGAATATGTTGAACACATTAGGGCGCGTAAAGCGCCCTTTTACTTTAAGCCTGCTATGAACTTGTGTAATGAATTGCACTCGTAAATACATAACCTGAGTAATTTATATTAAACTTGACGTTAAAGTTGATTCTGTTTATTTGCTTAGTTTCGCAAATAGTGGGATAAAACAACTAAGGGTTTCAGTTCAATCTAGCTAAAAGAAGTAATTTAGGAGTATTAGCACATGGATTTATTATTTGACTATATCTTTACCGTTCAAACCGCCTTACTGATCTTTGTGATTGTTCTTATCAAATCATCTATTAAATTTGTACCACAAAACCGTGCTTTTTTAGTAGAACGCTTTGGTAAATTTCAATCAACAAAAGAAGCAGGATTGAACTTCATTATTCCCTTTATTGATAACGTTGCCGCCGACCGTTCTTTAAAAGAACAAGCAGTAGACGTTCCCGAACAAAGCGCAATTACTAAAGATAATATCTCTTTATCCGTGGATGGCGTCCTGTACTTTCGTGTAATGGATCCCTATAAAGCTACATATGGAGTTGATAACTACGTTTTTGCCGTCACGCAATTAGCGCAAACCACTATGCGGTCAGAATTGGGTAAGATGGAGTTGGATAAAACCTTTGAAGAACGAGATATGCTCAACACCAATATAGTTGCAGCGATCAACGATGCCGCCGGTCCTTGGGGCATTCAAGTGCTTCGTTACGAAATTAAAGACATTGTGCCTCCCCAATCAGTGATGGAAGCGATGGAAGCACAAATGAAAGCTGAGCGTGTAAAACGAGCACAGATTTTAGAATCGGAAGGCGACAGACAAGCTGCAATCAACCGAGCAGAAGGTAACAAAGCATCCGTAGTATTAGCGGCAGAAGCCGATAAAGAAGAGCAAGTTTTACAAGCCGAGGGGGAAGCCAAGGCCATAGTTGCCGTAGCCGAAGCCCAAGCAGAAGCACTTCGGAAAGTTGGTGTGGAAGCCAATACAGTTGAAGGGCAAAAAGCCATTCAATTAGATTTGGCAACTAAAGCCATAGATGCAAAACAAGCCATAGCCAAAGAGTCGTCTATTGTTCTACTTCCTGATGGCGCAACTGAACCTGCGTCAGTCGTTGCCCAAGCTATGACAGTGATTAACTCAATGAATAAAGGCAGCTAGCCATGGAGTTAATTACTGACAATTTAGCACAGAGCCTAATTGTACTTGGTCTAGTTATGCTAGCGATTGAAATTGCCATTTTAGGTTTTGCAACTTTCATATTGTTTTTTGTGGGTGTGGCGTCTGTGCTAGCTGGCGCGCTTATATATACTGGCATTATTCCAGATACATTAATGAGCGCAACACTGACGGTGGGCATTCTCACCGCCATTAGTGCAGCTTTATTGTGGAAACCCCTTAAGAGTATTCAACAACAAGTTGATAAAAAGCCAGCTCAAAGTGATTTGATTGGGCATCGTTTTTTGTTAGAAGAAGATGTCTCCCTCAACAATAATCCGTACTATCATTATTCAGGAATTCAATGGAAGCTAAAAAGTTCACAGCCCATTTCTGCTGGTAGTATGGTTAAAGTTACTAAAGCGGAAGTCGGTTTGTTTTATGTAGAGGCGGTTGAATAACCCCTTAGGGATTAGCAATAGTTTAACTTAGCAAGAGAGGTAGGTATGTCAGCCAAAGATATTGAACAATCATTTGTTATCCTCAAACAGACCGTTCCCTTGCTGGTTAAACACAAAATCCCCGCTGTTCCCACTAATTATGCCCTTTGGTATACCTATGTGAGCAATGATTCTCCAGAGTTAAATGAACAGTTAGATGCGGCTGTGGAAAGTCACTCTCCAATTTCAGAACTAAAAGCTGAAGATCTGTACCGCAATTTTGTATCTGACGAAAAAGTCAATGTATGGGAATTAAGGCAGTCTCTTGAAGGCATGATGATTGAACTTTCGCAATCCCTTAAAGATACCAAATCTGAAACACAAGACTACAAAGAACTTATGGACAACTGCATTGACGATTTAAGCAAAGTTGAGAAAGAAGGCTGGACAGTAGAAGAAGTGTTAGGCTTGGTGCGTAATATGGTCAAAGAATCCCAAGTGATCAGGCAAAGCACCATTAGCTTCAATGGCGCCCTTGCCAGTGCTGAAAAAGAAATTGCACGCCTCAAATCTCAACTACAAGCGAGTCAACAAGAAGCGCTTTATGATGCGTTAACCGGTCTATGCAACCGTCGCTACTTTGACTCCGAAATTAACACTAAGCTCACACTAGATAAATGCTGTTTAGCGCTGATAGATATTGACCACTTCAAAAAGATTAACGACAACTACGGTCACCAGATGGGTGATTTAGTCTTAAAAGCCGTGGCCAAAAAAATTCAAAGTTGTTGCAGAGAGCAAGCCCAAGCGTTTCGCTACGGTGGAGAAGAGTTTGCAGTCATAATGCCTGGATTAGAGCAATCCCGGGCTCGACAAATGGCCGACGTAATGCGACGTCAAATTGAAAAAATTAACGTAAAAGATCGTCGAACAGGAGAATCATTAGGGGATATCACGGTTTCTATCGGCGTAGCGCAACTCGAAACAAACGAAGACTCAACTCATTTTATCGAAAGAGCAGACAAATTAATGTATGACGCAAAACGTCTCGGTCGAAACCGAGTTATGCCCATGGGGTAATTAGGTTTTTGCTCCATGATAAATGACTAATTTAGTGTTTTCCCGCCAATTTTCGTCTTTAAATTAGCAAAAGCACGAATATCTTAAATATTTAACGCATAAAAACTTCCTTATTTTTAGAAAATAACTATCTGAAATTAAAGATTATTTTCGCAAAATCCAGGTTTAATTTATAAGCTGCTGATTTTTAAAGCAAATGAAACAATGTAACCTGGCGAAAAGTTTTGTATAATGCCGCGCAATTTTTTATTAGACACAGAGTGGACCAATGTCAGACTTATCTCATTACAGAAATATAGGTATTTTTGCCCACGTTGACGCGGGGAAAACTACCACCACCGAACGTATACTAAAACTTACCGGTAAAATCCATAAAACCGGTGAAGTACATGACGGTGAATCAACAACAGATTTCATGGAACAAGAAGCAGAGCGCGGTATTACTATCCAATCAGCTGCTGTAAGTTGTTTTTGGAAAGATCACCGTTTTAACGTTATCGATACTCCGGGACACGTTGACTTTACAGTTGAAGTATATCGTTCACTGAAAGTTCTAGATGGCGGAATCGGTGTATTCTGTGGATCTGGTGGTGTAGAGCCGCAATCAGAAACTAACTGGCGTTATGCTAACGAATCAGAAGTAGCACGTGTCATTTTCGTGAACAAACTTGACCGCATGGGTGCTGATTTTTACCGTGTTGTTGGCCAAGTGAAAAAAGTACTTGCTGCTAACCCATTGGTTATGACATTACCTATCGGAATCGAAGATGATTTTGTTGGAGTCGTTGATGTTCTAACTAAGCAAGCTTACGTCTGGGATGACACGGGTCTTCCTGAAAATTACAAAATTGAAGATGTTCCTGCTGACATGGTTGATAAAGTAAACGAATACCATGAAATGTTAGTGGAAACGGCTGTTGAGCAAGACGACGACCTAATGATGGCTTACATGGATGGTGAAGAACCTTCTATTGAAGACCTTAAACGTTGTATCCGTAAAGGAACACGTGACATGTCTTTCTTCCCAACATACTGTGGTTCAGCATTCAAAAACAAAGGTATGCAATTAGTACTAGATGCTGTTGTTGATTACTTGCCTAGCCCAACTGAAGTTGATCCTCAACCATTGACTGATGAAGAAGGTGTTGAGACAGGCGAAGTAGCAACAGTTTCTGTTGACGAGCCATTACGTGCACTAGCATTTAAAATTATGGATGACAGATTTGGTGCTTTAACCTTCGTTCGAATTTACTCAGGTAAATTGAATAAAGGCGACACCATTCTTAACTCGTTTACAGGTAAAACTGAGCGTGTTGGCCGTATGGTTGAAATGCAAGCAGACGACCGTAATGAGTTAAGCAGTGCACAAGCTGGTGACATCATTGCTATCGTAGGTATGAAAAACGTGCAAACTGGTCACACATTATGTGATCCTAAGCACCCTTGTACGCTAGAAGCGATGGTATTCCCAGAGCCGGTAATCTCAATCTCTGTTGCACCTAAAGATAAAGGTGGTTCTGAGAAAATGGGTATCGCTATTGGTAAAATGGTGGCTGAAGATCCATCTTTCCGTGTTGAAACGGATGAAGATTCTGGTGAGACTATCCTTAGAGGGATGGGTGAGCTTCACTTGGATATCAAAGTTGATATTCTTAAGCGTACCTATGGCGTTGACTTAGAAGTTGGTCAACCTCAAGTTGCTTATCGTGAAACTATTACTCAAGCTATCGAAGATTCTTATACCCATAAGAAGCAATCTGGTGGTTCTGGTCAGTTTGGTAAAATCGACTACCGCATCCGCCCTGGAGAGCCAGGTTCTGGATTCAAGTTCACTTCAACGGTTGTTGGTGGTAACGTTCCTAAAGAATTCTTCCCGGCTATCGAGAAGGGTTTTAAAGGCATGATGGAAAATGGTGTGCTTGCTGGCTTCCCTGTGTTGGATGTTGAAGTTGAACTATACGACGGTGGATTCCACGCCGTGGATTCATCTGCCATCGCGTTCGAAATCGCAGCTAAAGGTGCTTTCCGTCAATCGATTCCTAAAGCTGGACCTCAACTTATTGAGCCAATCATGAAAGTAGACGTATTCACGCCTGAAGATCATGTTGGTGACGTAATTGGTGACCTTAACCGTCGTCGCGGTATGATTAAAGACCAAGAAGCAGGTGTAACAGGCGTTCGCGTTAAAGCTGACGTACCACTTTCTGAAATGTTCGGTTATATCGGTTCACTTCGTACAATGACATCTGGCCGTGGTCAATTCTCAATGGAATTCAGCCACTACATGCCTTGTCCAAATAACGTTGCTGAAAAAGTTATCGCTGAAACTAAAGAGCGTAACGCTAAGAAGTAATTCTTACTTTTAGCCAACGAATCAAAAAACCCGATTTTAGAATCGGGTTTTTTATTATCTAAATATCGGTTTAGTGTGTGCTTATTCAGACAGACGCGTTCAATGAATAGCGAATAAAAACTAGCCAAATAACCAATGAATAAGGACAGTTTTGGGTAAAAAAATTGTCAAACTTTATGTTTTTCGTTACTGTTGAATAAATCTCTGATGTTATCCTTATGGATAAAGAATATAGAGAAATGAGCATCGATTCCCATCTGCGGATCGATAATCAAGGAAGAAGCCAAGGAGGCCCAAATGAAAATCAGCTTAATTTTTTCGTTGCTATTATTCTGTTCCTCAGTTCTAGCAAACGAACTGCCCATTGAACAATTCTCTAAACACAGTGACTATTTGGATATGACCATCTCTCCCGATGGTAAACATTTGCTTGCACGGGTCCATCATGAAGGTGAAATAAGTCTAATATTCTTAGATGCCAAAAACATGAAAATTATTGGCGGCGTTAGACCGAAAGAAGGAGACATCATTCATTCAGCCCAATGGGTAAGTGATGAGCGAGTGGTATATCAATTCGCTGAAAAACGTATGCAATATGATGCGCCAATGGCAACTGGGGAATTATTTGCGATAAATGTAGACGGAAGCAAACAGGAAATGCTTTATGGATATAGAGCCCGAGACAATGGCGATCGCAATACAAGAACTAAAAAGCGAGAAGCAAGTTATGCTACACCGGAAATTATCAGCTTATTGGAAAATGACAAAAAGAACATCTTAATTTTAGAGCATCCATGGACGTTGGAGTTCAATAAGCTTTATGACTTGCGCAAAAAACATTCAGTTATTTCTAAGTTAAATATTTTTAATGGCCGTAAAACCAAAGTTGAAGTACTTCCCCATCCTGGCGCTCAAGCGATAGCCAACAAAAACGGCGAAATTAAATTTATGAAATGGACCGATGAAGACTTAGAACCTCATGGTGCATTTAGAAAAAATAATGAAGATGATTGGCAAGAAATTAAAGATGCCTATGGGGTTAATAAAGATTTAATTCCTATTGATACCAGTAATGATAGTAAACAGATTTTTCTAACAGGTAGCTATGGTAGTGCAGACTTAAATACCTATTACGTATTAAACCTAATGGACGGTAAACTTAGCCCGCTGTTTGATAATATGACTGCCGATATCATTTTTAGCAATAAAGATCCTCTAACCAATATGCCTGTCGTTGGTTTTTCCTTTCCTGGTAAACCCCAATACCACTACGTTGAAGGGAATAACACCGCCAAACTACATAAGATGCTAGTTGAAGCCTTTGCAGGGCAGAAAGTAAACATTACCAGCGCGACCCAGGATGGTAAAAAGTTGTTGTTGCATATTTCCAGTGATGTAAACCCTGGGGAATATTATATTTTTGACACTGAGAAAATGGGAGCTGATTTTATTTGGTCAAATCGCTCATGGTTTGACCCTCGCGACATGGCTTCTATGCGGAGCTTCCAATTTACGACTGATGACAACATGGATATTCATGGTTATTTGACCATGCCAAATGATTTGGCAGAAAATGAAAAACCACCAATGGTTGTTGTTATCCACGGTGGCCCACACGGTGTCAGTGAAAGATGGGGATTCGATAGCGAGGTGCAATTTTTAGCTAATCGTGGATATGCCGTGCTACAAGTTAATTTTCGTGGTTCCGGAGGCTACGGTAAACAGTTTGAACGAGCCGGTTATCGCCAATGGGGTGGCAAAATGATAGAAGACATCACCGACGCTACCAAATATATCGTGAACCAAGGGTACGTAGATGGCGATAAAATGTGTGTTTATGGTGCTAGCTACGGCGGGTATGCAGCACTAATGGCTAGCGTTCGTGAACCTGATCTTTTCAACTGCACCATAGGCTACGTAGGAATTTATGATTTAAATTATGCGTATACCGACAGTATTTACATGAAAAGCCACGGCGGTAGAGGTTATTTTGAAAAAGTTCTAGGAACTAACAAAAGAGAGTTAGCTGAGTTTTCACCCGTAAATTACGCAGACAAAATCAAGTCAAATGTTTTGCTGATTCACGGTGAGAAAGACTCTATTGTCTCTGTTAAGAACGCCCATGCTATGTTAAATAGCTTTGAAGCTGTTGGTAAAAAAGTGTCCTATATAAATTTTGAAAAAGCGGGGCACGGTATCTTTCAAGAAGCAGGCCGTAAGCAATTGTACAGCGAGATTGAAAAATTTATCAAACAGAACATCGGTAAATAACCCCTTACACTGGCAACGACTTGCGCTGAACAGCAAGCCGTTGCCTATGGTTAAATCAGTACTAGTTCCTATATCAGTTTAACTTCAAAACCCTTACACTATCCCACTATATTTTTCTGACACCAATTGATTTAATCTGTTATGACAATAGCCCAAGGTAAACGCCTCAACAAATACATCAGTGAAACCGGCTTATGTTCTCGCCGTGAGGCAGATAAACTCATCGAACAAAACAGAGTGACCATAAATAACAAAATACCAGAGCTAGGTACCAAGGTTTTTGATGGTGATGAAGTCAGAGTTGACCGTAAATTAATTGGCGCTACACCGACGAACAAATCAGATCGCATTTATATTGCTTACAATAAGCCTGTCGGCATTACCTGTACCACGGAAAGGCACGTAAAAGGCAACATCATTGATGCCATAGGTCACAAACAAAGAATTTTTCCTATAGGCCGTTTAGATAAACCATCTGAAGGATTGATTCTACTCACCAGTGACGGCGACATTGTAAATAAGATATTACGAGCTGAAAACGCCCACGACAAAGAATATGAAGTAACTGTCACTCAGCCTATCAGTGAGCGTTTTTTGAAGCGCATGGCCTCTGGAGTGCCAATTTTAGGCACGGTAACCAAACCTTGCAAAGTAAGTCCGTTAGGAAAATACAAATTTAAAATTATATTAACCCAGGGCTTAAATAGACAAATCCGTCGTATGTGTGAATTTTTGGGGTATGAAGTGAGCAAACTAAAACGTACACGTATTATGCACATTGATTTATCAAGGCTATACCCCGGGCAATGGCGCAATTTAACGCCTCATGAAATGCAAACCTTAAATGAGTCTTTAAGAAACTCACAAAAGACTGCCAATATTCACCCACAATAGCAATTTACTATTGTGGGTTGTCTCATTGAATTAGCTGTGTGCAGCGGGTAAAAGATCTTGAACCGGTAAAGGCAATAATTTTAAAATTTGGCTGCGGCTCACTTGCCAAAAAGCAGATAACAACAATAATGTACCGCCAATACACAAACCAGTAATAGCAAAGCTATAGCTCACCATTCCGTAGGTTTCTAAAAGTGTAGAAAAAGCATAAATGACATAAACCAATGCGGATACCATAATAGCGCGTCTATCCACTGCAATTGAAATGGTCGCCAGTAAAACGTAGAGGCCAAGAACCAGTAAAGATATTGATAAGCCACCTACACCTTGCAAGATCCCCAAAGAAGTAAATATCGGGTGCACAATAAGTGGCGCAGCAGCTAAATGTAACCAAAACGCAACATCAGAAGAACGAGTTTGACGATTACGATCAGATGCATCCCAATACATGGCTAAACCAAAAATGCCTAATCCTACACACAACAATAAAGGATTTACCCAAGTAACAGCATTAGGTATTAATACCAATATCAGTGCGATTATACTGCTGCTAATTGCCGCAGCGCCTGCAGCAACAGTAATAGGTACGCGAAAACGTCGCCAATGCAAAACAGCGGCGACGGCACTGAGAGCGCCAGCAATTAAAAATGCCATTTCATTCGGTTGCTGTTGAATCACCAGCGGCGAAGCAAAGACACCACCTAAAAATGTTAACAACAACATAATTGCTGGTAAGGCCATGCGTCGCTTCAAAACAAAAAATTCAGATAACAACCAAGAAGCAATTGCTACCCCAATGGTCCCTAACAACGGCGATACATGGTAGCCAAGAAATCCAATTGATGCCAAAAGTAAGCCGCTTGCGATCACCACAAAGATATCGTTAAAACCACTAATTAAGCGAAAGTTTTCTTCATCTGCAAGTGAGGTATTTTTAATTTTGGCAACATAACTTTTAAACTGTGAAACCGAATCATCCGTAAATATTCCGGCCTCCACGGCTTGTTTCAAGTCTTCATCGTTATACATAGAATGGCTCCAATTGTTATTCTTGGTTTGGTTCGCTTTGTGAATGGACAAACCCACGTCTTGATTACAACAAGGGAACCAAATGCAATAAGCGAACCATTAAAGATAGCTCAGTATTTTCAACCACTTACATAAATCTATGGTTCATAGAGGCTAGACTAGTTAATACGCTTAGCGAAAAAGTAGTGAATTTAACCACAGTTGAATAGTTAAGGTGATATAACGGTTTCCCAATTCCAATCAAATGGGGGCAATCCTATTCCTTCTATCAACCTCTGATATTCAGTACGATTCAGCGCTTTTGCCACCACTTTATATTGAGATCTATATTTAACGGCACGAGTGGTCAGTAAATCAAAACGTTTGTCGGCATTTTCAGAAAAATCCACGTCACGCAACTTTTCAATACGAATACTAGTGTTGTAATACTCCACTACGTATTCTAAAAGGCGATTTTGAATTAATAACATTTTTTTATTCAGCAGATGCACACAAATACCGTTTTCGACAATGGCGTTAGAAAATCCTTTTTCGGTGAAATCTGTGGCACTTTGAGCCAAACTTAAAGACGTTTTCCAATACTGAGTAATTAGCTGCAAATATCTAGTCGATATACGCTGATTTTGCTGAATTTTTTGCGAGTTCAACTCTTCCAAAATGTCTTCAAAGAGCATATCAAGGGTAACAAGCAAACGATTAAAGTTAGACATTTTATGTTTTGTGGCGGCAAAACCTAAAGGCTATATCCTGACAGCACAATTGGTCAAGTACCCTTATTGCTAAATTCCGTTAAAATGGCTTTAGCCCCGCAGCGCACTGGAAACATTCCATGGCCTGTAGGCGGCGGCTTTAGCCCCGCAGCGCATTGGAAACATTCCATAACCTGTAGGCGGCGGCTTTAGCCCCGCAGCGCATTTGAAACATTCCATAACCTGTAGGCGGGTGCTTTAGCCCCGCGCTAAATGGAAACATTCCATAGCCTGAAGACCATGCTACAAAATTGTAGGCCTAAAACAAAAAAGCCGCTCTAGGAGCGGCTTTCTTAATTTTTTAGCTATTATCGAGATTAAGCGATGATTTTAGCTACAACACCTGCACCAACAGTACGGCCACGTTATTCCATACATCCATGTATTCCACCCCTTCGGGGCCAGCCTTCGGCTGTTCTAATTTGTTCCCGACAAATTAGTCACTCCGTTCAGGTGGCCTAAAACAAAAAAGCCGCTCTAGGAGCGGCTTTCTTAATATTTTAGCTATTATCGAGATTAAGCGATGATTTTAGCTACAACACCTGCACCAACAGTACGGCCACCTTCACGGATTGCGAAGCGTAAACCTTCGTCCATCGCGATTGGGTTGATTAGCTCAACTTTAAATTTCAAGTTGTCGCCTGGCATTACCATTTCAACACCTTCTGGTAACTCTACTGCACCAGTGATGTCTGTTGTACGGAAGTAGAACTGTGGACGATAGCCTTTGAAGAATGGAGTATGACGACCA
>NZ_BAAGTF010000091.1:0-688 GCF_054782055.1 Aliiglaciecola aliphaticivorans | reverse complement strand
CTTAGCGACACGGTACCACCTGATCCCATCTCGAACTCAGAAGTGAAACGTGTTAGCGGCGATGGTAGTGTGGGGTTTCCCCATGTGAGAGTAGCACATCGCCAGACTCCCATTTAGAATAAAGCCACCTTAATAGGGTGGCTTTTTTCGTTTCTGATGCCGTTAAAATAACCGCGCATTTATCGAATATTATTAAGGTGGCCTCATTCTAAGCGCTGTCGCGCAAGAGCCATCAATCGGGGAACCTAACCCATCGGTGTGTTATGCAATACCTGTCCACGTAATAAGCCGCTAGGTGTCAACCTTCCCTGGTGCTTCCTCCAGCCATTCATCCATGAATGTCGTTCAGTCGGAAACGTTGCTGCGCAACTAAATGCATCCTCCTTCACCCCCATGTGAGAGCATATATAATGAATGTAGCTCGGGCTTTAGCCCGTGGAAAAGGCGCGCTGGCATAAATACCAGCCTACATTCTTAACGGTGTTGCTCGGGCTTTAGCCCGTGAAAAAGGCGTACTGGAATAAATACCAGCCTACATTCTTAATGGTGTAACTCGGGCTTCAGCCTGAGGGATCCCCACAAATAAAGAAGATAAGTGCCTGTAATTGCGTTATTTTGTTTCTACCAAAAAATAAAAAAACACCAAAACAGGCACCTAAGATGACATTATTGAATATCCAAGAGTTTG
>NZ_BAAGTF010000090.1:237-3372 GCF_054782055.1 Aliiglaciecola aliphaticivorans | reverse complement strand
TCAAATTAAAGGAGAAAGTTATCGAATTAAAGAAAAGAAACAAGCAGGTTTAATGGAAAAAACAACCAAGTAGTGGATCACATTTAAATTGATCGAGTGGATCAGTTTTCAATTGATGTTGACACCTCTAAGACCATCACCAGCAAAACCTACATCCCAATAACTAACGCCATTGATATTTACATATTCAAGTAATTCGTCATGCCCTGATAAAACAGCAGTTACATCATATTGTTCGAAAAGCTGTTGATAAATTCTCATGGGCACACCAGATTGACTATCTTCACCATTAGCAATACCAGCACTTCCCGATGGAAGGCTATGTACGCCTGTACCAAAAGCGGTATGATGGAATTGAACAAAAATCACTTGTCCTTCAGCTTGAGCTGTAGACAACTCTCGTACCGCCCAGTTCCACTGTTCACTACCTTGATTAAAATCTGGAACACGGGACTCTTCGCCATTGATATATAGATTGGTGTCTTGGCTTGGGTCGTCATCGTTACCATTTGAAGAATCAAGGGTAATTAAGGTTACAGGACCGTAATCAACACGATAATATCGCTTCTCGTAGCGTTCATCTGATGCGTCGTTGTTCGGTAAGTCCCAATAAGTATTCCATTTATCGTATGACAACATTGAGGCTTCTGCGTTATAACCTGGGGCTTCTGGGTGCCAATAATTTTCATGGTTACCTAATGCAGGAAATATTGGTGTGGTAGAAGCAAGAGTTCCCCATTCTCCTGCGCTATGTCTCCAAAACTCATCCCAATCCAGTTGACGTCCACCCTTCTCGACGAGATCTCCAGCGATAACCCAAAAATCGGGACTCCTTTGAGCAGCATAAATCAAATTAGCCTTATAGCCGGTGGTTTGGTCGACAGGATATTGACGAGTATAAGTATCTGGATCAGTTCCTAATTTATCTCCCCCAATAGCTAAAGCACTCGCTGTCCAACGAACAGTTTTTTCTGTTGATTCTGGCTCAGTTTCCATATCTGACATAGTGATAAATCTAATTGTTTCACGACTTCCTTGAGCTGGCGCAGAAGTTAGGGTTGACGAAAATGCACTTTCATCTGGTTGTTCAACGGTGTAGTCGTAAGTTGTATTAGCCTCAAGTCCAGTTACCCTAACACTATGTTTGTAGCTAGATGCCGGAGTTTCTCCCTCAGCAACGTCGCTATGGGTTTCACCAAAGTTACTGTCGCCATGTATATACTCAATTTCAGAGGTTCCATAAGTCAAAGAGTCTGCTATCTCTACGTCAGAAACAAATGATCCAACACCTTCAATTGTTACCGTTCCAGGCTGATCAGAATTACTTAACCAACTAACTGTTATTTCCGTTGTCGTTGGATTTTGCAAATATGGTAGGACAGTAAAGTTGATATACGACGTAGGTGTAACTTCAACTTCACTGTCAGGCGAAGAATCATTATCACCGTTGCACCCGGCAAGTGAAAGGATACTAACTGCTATTGTCGTTTTAAAAAAATGTGGAAATTTAGAGGTAGACTTCATTAACTAAAACCCTATTTAATTTGTTTTTGGTAACAATCCTATTTGAAAGAACAAAACTGCTTCTCGTAGACCGCGCGCCAGCTTAGGTATAGTTGGTTTCATTTTGATTACCGTTTTGTGATGCATTCAAGTCACTTTCACGAAATAAATATGACAGAGTTGAATTAGGAGACTCTGCAAATGACATCACCGAATAAAGCCCGAGCTACACCGTTAAGAATGTAGGCTGTAACTTATTCCAGTACGCCTTTTTCACGGGCTAAAGCCCGAGCTACACGATTAAGAATGTAGGCTGGTATTTATGCCAGTGCGCCTTTCCCACGGGCTAAAGCCCGAGCTACACCATTAAGAATGTAGGCTGGTATTTATGCCAGTGCGCCTTTTTCACGGGCTAAAGCCCGAGCTACACGATTAAGAATGTAGGCTGGAATTTATGCCAGCGCGCCTTTTCCACGGGCTAAAGCCCGAGCTACACCATTAAGAATGTAGGCTGGAATTTATGCCAGCGCGCCTTTTCCACGGGCTAAAGCCCGAGCTACACCATTAAGAATGTAGGCTGGTATTTATGCCAGTGCGCCTTTTTCACGGACTGAAGCCCGAGCTACACCATTAAGAATGTAGGCTGTAACTTATTCCAGTGCGCCTTTTATACGGGCTGAAGCCCGAGCTACACCGTTAAGAATGTAGGCTGGTATTTATGCCAGTGCGCCTTTCCCACGGGCTAAAGCCCGAGCTACACGATTAAGAATGTAGGCTGGAATTTATGCCAGCGCGCCTTTTACACGGGCTGAAGCCCGAGCTACACCGTTAAGAATGTAGGCTGGTATTTATGCCAGCGCGCCTTTTCCACGGGCTAAAGCCCGAGCTACACCATTAAGAATGTAGGCTGTAACTTATTCCAGTGCGCCTTTTACACGGGCTGAAGCCCGAGCTACACCGTTAAGAATGTAGGCTGGTATTTATGCCAGCGCGCCTTTTCCACGGGCTAAAGCCCGAGTTACATTCATTATATATGCTCTCACATGGGGGTGAAAACGGGGCTCTCTGGAGCAGCGCTCCAGCCGTTTGAACGACTCAAGCTATGCTTGAGGCTGGGAATCCACTTTGTGATGGTTGACTGCGGAGTAGATTTCGCGCGGCAGCGCTTAGAATGGGGCCACCTTAATAATATTCGATAAATGCGCGGTTATTTTAACGGCATCAGAAACGAAAAAAGCCACCCTATTAAGGCGGCTTTATTCTAAATGGGAGTCTGGCGATGTGCTACTCTCACATGGGGAAACCCCACACTACCATCGCCGCTAACACGTTTCACTTCTGAGTTCGAGATGGGATCAGGTGGTACCGTGTCGCTAAGGTCGCCAGACAAAGTCGTGCAAATTCATCGAAGCATATTGCGTCGCGAAGCGACTGCTGCTTTTCAAGATGACATTTGCGCAAGGTGACTATCATTACCTACATTCGTTTAGGAATGTACTCACCTTGTCATTAAACTGTGTATGTTTTAACAAACTTGGAAGCTGTGTAATCAAATCGAGTTGCGTACTCTTGCTCTTAGTCAGAGCCTATTTTATGTTGTCTTGTCACACTTACAACACCATGCTTCTTACG
>NZ_BAAGTF010000090.1:0-227 GCF_054782055.1 Aliiglaciecola aliphaticivorans | reverse complement strand
GATGACATTTGCGCAAGGTGACTATCATTACCTACATTCGTTTAGGAATGTACTCACCTTGTCATTAAACTGTGTATGTTTTAACAAACTTGGAAGCTGTCCTTTAGGACAGTTAATTTTTTTTTTACTCTTATTCAGAGCCTATTTTATGTTGTCTTGTCACACTTACAACACCAATACTTTTAAACTGACGGTTGACTGTTTTCGCTTTTCCTTTAGCGAGTAGA
>NZ_BAAGTF010000089.1:0-1073 GCF_054782055.1 Aliiglaciecola aliphaticivorans | reverse complement strand
GGGGTTCTAGGGATTTTCCCCTCTAAAGTAACATAAATCGCCACAACCCTCGCAGTTAATGGCTTGTGGAGCTGGGTTACCTTTCATTTTAGACTTCATTTTCAACAATAGGCCTAGTTATTTCCTGTAAATCAGGTAGTTTGCGGTTACTAGCGAACTGATAAGTGCCGCTCAGATTAATGTTCTGCCATGCAACGGGTGATACTTGTCGAGTTATTGCTGCTTTTTCCTCGTCACCAACTTCTTCAAAGTGCAGTAATAGATGACTTAGGATCATCGAGTTAAAGTAGATAATAGCATTTGCCGTCAAACGGGCACACTCGTTCCAGACGACTATTTCTGATTCGTTTTTTCCACGGAACTGGTCACGATTGACCGATGCAATAGCTCGCCTGAGGAAATGCCAGGCTTCGCCTCGGTTCAGTGCTCGTTGAACATATTGGCGCAGACTTGCATCATCAATATAATCAAGTAAATATTGGGCTTTGATGAGCCTATTATATTCCGTTAATGCTTGTAATATAGGGTGTCTAGATGGATAACCAGATAATTTGCGTACTAGCAATGCCTGTGTTGTGCGTTTTTCTTGAAGGGATAACAC
The DNA here is from genome assembly GCF_054782055.1 of Aliiglaciecola aliphaticivorans. Lineage (NCBI taxonomy): Bacteria > Pseudomonadati > Pseudomonadota > Gammaproteobacteria > Alteromonadales > Alteromonadaceae > Aliiglaciecola > Aliiglaciecola aliphaticivorans. The sequence goes on along the minus strand of NZ_BAAGTF010000089.1, from coordinate 472 downwards.
AATACGCTGAATATCCTGCCAGCCTTCTTCAATCACATTCATTTTTATCGGCTTTTTCAGCGCCAGATGCGTGTTTCCGTCGTCGCTTTCAGTTACGTTAAATAGGTCATTGATCACACTGGTGAACTGAGCATACCTAGGCGCAAAACTATAACCGCATAAATCCAATAAGGCATAATTAACATGATTAACACCATGGGTGTCGGTTGAGAGGACATCTGGCTTAAGATCACTAGTATTAGATTGTAGTAAGTCGTAAATATAATGGGACTCATGCTCATTAGATCCTATGATACGGGCATTTAACGCACTATGATTGGCAACTAACGTCATGGCCGTAATACCTTTGTTGGTGCCGAAGTATTTCGAGGAGTAGCGAGTTTTAAAAGTCTCAAGGTGAGTTTCAAATTTTTGCCCATCGGTACTGGCGTGCAGGACGTCTTCTTGGATGTGATAGTGGCGGAAAATAGGG
>NZ_BAAGTF010000088.1:0-874 GCF_054782055.1 Aliiglaciecola aliphaticivorans | reverse complement strand
ACATCCGCAGCTTCGGTATATTGCTTAGCCCCGTTACATCTTCCGCGCAGGCCGACTCGACTAGTGAGCTATTACGCTTTCTTTAAAGGGTGGCTGCTTCTAAGCCAACCTCCTAGCTGTCTTAGCCTTCCCACATCGTTTCCCACTTAGCAATATTTTGGGACCTTAGCTGGCGGTCTGGGTTGTTTCCCTCTTCACGACGGACGTTAGCACCCGCCGTGTGTCTCCCGGATAGCACTCATTGGTATTCGGAGTTTGCAAAGGGTTGGTAAGTCGGGATGACCCCCTAGCCTTAACAGTGCTCTACCCCCAATGGTGTTCGTCCGAGGCGCTACCTAAATAGCTTTCGGGGAGAACCAGCTATCTCCCGGTTTGATTGGCCTTTCACCCCCAGCCACAGGTCATCCCCTGACTTTTCAACGTCAGTGGGTTCGGTCCTCCAGTTGATGTTACTCAACCTTCAACCTGCCCATGGCTAGATCACCGGGTTTCGGGTCTATACCTTGCAACTAAACGGGCAGTTAACCCTCGCTTTCACTACGGCTTCCCTATGCGGTTAACCTTGCTACAAAATATAAGTCGCTGACCCATTATACAAAAGGTACGCAGTCACAGAACAAGTCTGCTCCCACTGCTTGTACGTATACGGTTTCAGGTTCTATTTCACTCCCCTCACAGGGGTTCTTTTCGCCTTTCCCTCACGGTACTAGTTCACTATCGGTCAGTTAGGAGTATTTAGCCTTGGAGGATGGTCCCCCCATCTTCAGTCAAGATAACACGTGTCCCGACCTACTTAATATGGCAAAAATAACGCTTAGTGTACGGGACTATCACCCTGTACCGTTGAGCTTTCCAACTCATTCCACTACATTAT
>NZ_BAAGTF010000087.1:0-772 GCF_054782055.1 Aliiglaciecola aliphaticivorans | reverse complement strand
ACAAACGGTCGATCGGAATGAGGGTCAGAAAGTCCGGTACATTATTTGTACCATGTTTCTAGCATGAAACATTAATGGATGATTTACACTATTAAACAAGGCAAAGACATTATTACTGTCTGAATGTATCAGGGGCTTTTCGTGCTTCAGCAGCTTTGCTGTTGCGGCTTTAAGCATATCAGTGACTAAAGGTAACGTAACAGATGCCCGCACCTCATAGCTGACCACTTCTTGGTTAAACAGGTCTATTATCGGCGACAGATATACTTTTTGGCCATTGACCTTAAATTCTGTCACATCGGTCACCCATTTTTGATTTGGCTTCTTTGCCGTAAATTCACGTTGAAGAACATTTTCAGCGATTCTACCAACTTCACCTTTGTAAGACTTGTAGCGTTTGGGCCTGACTTTTGATTTCAAGCCAAGCTCACCCATCAAGCGTTGTACACGTTTATGGTTAACCACTAAGCCCATCGCTCTTAGCGCGTAAGTTATCCTACGATAGCCGTATCGCCCTTTATGTTTGTGGTAGATATCACGTATTTTTATGCGTAAGTCAGTATTGGAGCAGGAACGATTTAGCGTATTACGATGGTAGTAATACACACTCTTGGGAAGTCCTGTCACCTTTAATAAGTGTTGTAAGCTGTATCTTGCCTTGAGCTCTTCGACAACTATCGTCTTGTCTTTGCTTTTTTCTTTCTGGCTTGAGTCAAGGCTTCTAACTTTTTTAAGACAGCGTTCTCTGCACGTAGATAATCCAATTCTTCCC
>NZ_BAAGTF010000086.1:0-1059 GCF_054782055.1 Aliiglaciecola aliphaticivorans | reverse complement strand
TCTACTCGCTAAAGGAAAAGCGAAAACAGTCAACCGTCAGTTTAAAAGTATTGGTGTTGTAAGTGTGACAAGACAACATAAAATAGGCTCTGAATAAGAGTAAGAGTACGCAACTCGATTTGATTATGATATCGCTTTTCCGAATTTGTTAATGTTTTGCCCAAACGGCGAAACAACGAGTTAATGTCTGGCGACCTTAGCGACACGGTACCACCTGATCCCATCTCGAACTCAGAAGTGAAACGTGTTAGCGGCGATGGTAGTGTGGGGTTTCCCCATGTGAGAGTAGCACATCGCCAGACTCCCATTAGAAGAAAGGCTACCTGTTTAGGTAGCCTTTTTTTATGCCTGCGATTTACCTAACGAAGCGCCTTTATGAGCAATGATATAGGTAGCCTTTTTTATGCCTGCGATTTACCTAACGAAGCGCCTTTATGAGCAATGATATAGGTAGCCTTTTTTTATGCCTGCGATTTACCTAACGAAGCGCCTTTATGAGCAATGATATAGGTAGCCTTCCTTCTAAGCGCTGCCGCGCAAGAGCCATCAACGGGGAAACCTAACCCCTCGGTGCGTTATGCAATACCTGTCCACGTAATAAACTGCTAGGTGTCAACCTTCCCTGGTGCTACCTCCAGCCCGACATCCATGTCGGTCGTGCGCTCGGGCGGAACTGCGTTCCTAAAACATCCTCGCTCACCCCCATGTGAGAGCACATATAATGGTGTAGCTCGGGCTTTAGCCCGTGGAAAAGGCGCACTGGCAAAAATACCAGCCTACATTCTTAATGGTGTAGCGCGGGCTTCAGTCCGTGAAAAAGGCACACTGGAATAAATACCAGCCTACATTCTTAATGGTGTAGCTCGGGCTTCAGCCCTTGGAAAAGGCACGCTGGCAAAAATACCAGCCTACATTCTTAATGGTGTAGCGCGGGCTTTAGCCTGAGGGATCCCCACAAATAAAGAAGATAAGTGCCTGTAATTGCGTTATTTTGTTTCTACCAAAAAATAAAAAAACACCAAAACAGGCACCTAAGATGACATTATTGAATATCCAAGA
>NZ_BAAGTF010000084.1:0-1086 GCF_054782055.1 Aliiglaciecola aliphaticivorans | reverse complement strand
TGTCAACGGTATTCCAAAACTGACCCACTAAACTGCTAAATTCGGTAAAGTAAAATTGACCCACCCTTAGCGGTTTTAGTTTAATTAGTCTCTGTGATTACAGGAACGATCCCTGCTGTTTTCTTTCCTTTTAGCCGATAACTGTTTCCAGATATTTGTACGATATGAGCATGATGTAGCAGCCTATCGAGTAGTGCAGCGGTTAGTGTCTGATCATCTGCAAATGCCGTTGACCATTGTGAGAACGGTAAGTTGCTGGTCACAATTACACTGCCATGTTCATATCGCTTGGCTATCACATTAAAGAACAGATTGGCTTCTTCACGCCCGAAGGGTAAATATCCGATTTCGTCAATCACCAACAATTTAGGGCCAAGCACACTGCGCTTAATGTAGTTTTCAAGGCGATCTTGTTTCTTTGCCGTTGCCAGTTGCAGCATCAGGTCCGCAGCGGTAACGAAGCGTACCTTGATCCGTTTCTGTATTGCTTGGTAGGCATAGCTTAAAGCTAAATGACTTTTACCCACGCCACTTGGCCCAAGCAATACAATGTTTTCCGCTCGTTCGATAAAGCTCAACCCAGTTAATTCCTGTAGCTGCTTTTTCGGAGCGCCAGTGGCGAACTTGAAATCATATTCATCGAAGCGTTTGATGGCCGGTAAGCCTGCAAACTTTAATAAGGTCTCACGTGTTCGCTGCGCTCTTGCGTCAAGCTCTACACTCAATAGCTGTTCAAGGAAGTCGGCTAAGGTATTGTCGGTTCCTGCTGTCGTATCGGCTATCGCAGACCATTCAACGGCCATGGTATCAAGTTTAAGGGCTTCACACGCGCTGTGTATTCTGTCCATTTGTAAGTTCATAACGCCACCTCAAGGAGTTGGTCGTAAATGCTCAGTGGGTGTTGGAAGCTTTCAATCGGTAAAGCGTGTCGAGTTATGGGGGCAATGGTATTGGCTAGCTCCGGTGTCACTGGCAACTCGCTCAGTGCCAACTTCTCTTTTATCAATAAGACTTCTGGCTTCTGTTTGGTTGTGCCGTGAATGCGCTGGTGCGCGACATCATGTAACCATTGTCCTATTTGCCCAT
>NZ_BAAGTF010000083.1:0-1948 GCF_054782055.1 Aliiglaciecola aliphaticivorans | reverse complement strand
TGTCAACATCAATTGAAAACTGATCCACTCGATCAATTTAAATGTGATCCACTACTTGGTTGTTTTTTCCATTAAACCTGCTTGTTTCTTTTCTTTAATTCGATAACTTTCTCCTTTAATTTGAATAATATGTGAATGGTGTAAAACTCTATCAAGCATTGCCGACGTCAGTGCAATGTCATTTGCAAACACTTGACCCCATTGTCCAAATGGTAAATTGCTAGTAAAAATAACAGAGCCTTTTTCATAACGTTTGGCAACCACATCGAACAGCATCTTGGATTCTTGTGCATTGAATGGGAGATATCCAATTTCATCGATAATCAGTAGTTTAGGTGCTTGAACGGCACGTTGTATGTGACTTTTATATTTGTCTTGGCGCTGCGCTGTAAGTAAATTTAAGATGAGATCTGACGCACTGATAAATCGAGTTTTAATACCTGCCTGCACAGCTTTATAGCCTAAAGCGATGGCTAAGTGTGTTTTACCAACACCACTAGGTCCAAGCATAACGACATTTTCCTGTCGCTCTATAAATGACAAGGAAGCCAGTTCATTTACCTGTTTTTTCGGGACGCCAGTGGCAAAGCTATAATCAAACTCGTCTAACGTTTTGACACTCGGAAACCCCGCCATGCGAGTATAAAGACTTTGTTTCCGTTGATGTCTGGATGACTCTTCACAAGACAGTATGCGTTCTAAAAAGGTGAGGTAATCCCATTCTTCTTTTGCTGCCTGTTGAGCCACATCGGTGGCACTGCATTCAACACCTGGAAGGCTGAGTATCTCTGTCAGCGCGCTAATACGGGACAATTGTAGATTCATACTCTTGCCTCGACTAATGCATCATACATATCAAGACTGTGGTGCAATGGCTTTGTGTCGATTAAGTGATGTGACGCTAACCCCATTGTCATGGTCTTATCTGATTGTGTTACAGGAGCAATATTAGGCGGTAATTCTTTAAGGTAAGATCGCTCTTGTACCAAGCGTTCTGCGGGTGTTTGCTTCGTGGTGTTATGAATACGTTGGTGTGCAACCGTTTCTAACCATCGCTTAACCTCATAATTAGCTGTGGCAATATCTAGGGTTTCATTCGTTTGAGCCAATTTTGTACTTAATGGTCGATAAAAATTATCCCTAACATAACGCACCATACGCTCTACTTTACCTTTTGTTTGAGGACGGTAGGGTTGGCAAAGTTTTGGGATGAAGCCCATACTTTTAGCAAACTGGTAAAAGGGTTGATGCAATTTATGACTCCCTTCACCATAAGCGTGACGCTCAATGACAACGGTTTTCATGTTGTCGTACCAGACTTCTTGGGGAATACCTTGGAAATACTCAAACGTGACGCGATGGCAGTATTCGAGTGTTTCGTACCGCATATTATCGGTAAATACGACAAACATTCCTCGGCTGAAGCCTAAAATACCAATGAATACATGAAGCGGTCTTTTACCATTCTTCATGGTGCCCCAGTCAACTTGCATTTGTTTACCTGGCGAGGTTTCAAATCGAACGATAGGAGCTATTTCTTGTTGGCCTCTATATTGATTTAAGTATTGCCACAACAGTGACTGGCTGCCTTTGTAGCCTAATTCTTTAATCTCCCGATGCAATACGACACCTGATAAATGAACGGGTGCAGCTTGCGCAATACGTGAGTGGAGATACGATTTAAAGGGGTTAAGTTTCGACGTTTTCTTACCTCGCGTCTTATATTTTGGCTCGACCCAATCCATCTTGAGATAGCGTTTGACTGTGTTGCGCGAAATTCCTAACTCTCTAGCGATCTTTCGTTGCGACATGCCTTGCTCGAATAAAATCTGAATTTTCATTAACTCTTCCTTTGTGATCATAGGCATCTCTCAAAAGACACCTAGTTTGATACAAATGGATCAGAATTCAATTGATCAAGTGGCTCAGTTTTACATTGTGGTTAACA
>NZ_BAAGTF010000082.1:0-773 GCF_054782055.1 Aliiglaciecola aliphaticivorans | reverse complement strand
GAAGAGCATCGTTATGAATTGAGTTACGGTAATGTCTCCGGTAGTGCAGTGCAAAACCTCGAATTGGAAGTTGATTTACCCGATGGAGTGACTTTCGTCAGTGCCAGCGATGGTGGCAGTTATGTCAATGGTCAGGTGAGCTGGGATATTAATACGCTTAATAGTGGTAGCAGTGGTAAACGTTATGTCACTGTTTCTGCGCCTTCAGGTCTGGTCAATGGTAGTGTGCTAAAAAGTGAAGCCGTACTCCATAATGGGGGAGCTTCTATCGCTCGTGCTTCCGAAAGTGCAGTAATACGCGCAGATGTAGACTTAACACTTGACGTAACTGTTACAGGAGATACTAGAACACCTGGTCAATTTCTTTTCTACCGCTATGTAGTGGCTAACAAAGGTGCTTTGACATTAACTGATGTCAACTTGAATGTCATGAATTCAGTAGGTGCTGAATTTAACGTAAATACAACATTACCAAAAATGACAGGTTGCTCTACATATTGTAACGCGGGAGAGTGGGCAACGTTAGCGATAGGCCAGTTAGATGCTGGAGAATCTAAGGTGTTGATTGTGCCTGTATATCACGATAACCCGATTGATGCGCTTCCTTGGGTGAGTCACGCTGTAGTGACAGAGAGTAGCGGTCAATATACAGTTGGGACGAAACCCACAGTGCTTTATGACGATTCAATGAGCCTGATGTTATCGATTACGTCAAATAAACAAGTTGTCGCTTCAGGTGAAGAGCATCGTTATGAATTGAGTTACGGTAATGT
>NZ_BAAGTF010000081.1:0-1266 GCF_054782055.1 Aliiglaciecola aliphaticivorans | reverse complement strand
CTTTATCATCAATAATGCATACGTAAAGTAAGCGTGCGTGTAAATCTATTCCACAATAGTAAGGATGTGTATTAGTATAAAAGTTCATTGAGCTTCTCCGTTGGTTTTGTCACCTATCAGAGTAGCTGAAAAGTTACGCTGATTGGGGAGGCTCAATGAGTATCAAGGTCATCAACCTGACGTAGTTTGCTACGCTCCGTTTTGCGGTGGCTTCGCCACTTTACCGCAAAACTCCGCTACACAAACCACGCAGATTATAGCGGCGTTAACTGCCAAGGAGTATTCAGTGCGTACTGAGATATTGGAAAATCTTCAAGCTCTAGAAATTAAAGAGAACATTAAAATATTGTATGCATGTGAATCAGGCAGTCGAGCATGGGGTTTCCCATCAGCTGACAGTGACTATGATGTGCGTTTTGTATATGTTCGAAATAAGGATTGGTATCTTAGAGTTGATCATGAATATTGTAGAGATGTAGTTGAAAAACCTATTAATGACTTATTAGATATAAGTGGTTGGGACTTGAAAAAAGCACTTAAGCTTCTTAGAAAATCAAACCCCGCTCTAATTGAATGGTTCAATTCGCCAATTGTCTATCAGCAAAATGATAAATTTACAGAGGCTTTTAAAGAGTTAATACCTATTCTCTATTCGCCACGTTCTTGTTTTTATCACTATTCACATATGGCGAGTGGAAATTTCCGAGAATACCTACAGGGTGAAACAGTAAGAATTAAGAAGTATTTCTATGTCCTTAGACCTATTCTAGCGATGCAATGGATCGAACAAGATCGCGGTGTAGTACCAATGGAGTTTGAAGTGCTAGTAAATGAATTGGTACATGATGAAACCCTAAACTCTGCAATTCAAAACTTACTCGAAAATAAACGTAAAGGTTTTGAAAGTGCATATCTCCCTCGAGTTGATGTAATTAGTGACTTTATTAGCTCAGAGTTAGAAAGGTTTAAGGACAAAGCGCAAGAGCAACAAAAATCTGAAACAGATTTTAGTAAACTAAACCCATTCTTCATTGATGTTCTAAATGGCGAATATGGCAGTTAACAAGTTGCTTAAACGGAATAAAAACAGTTGGTTATCGCTCCGCGATTTTAACCAACCATTTTTATCCGGTGAGCAAGGCGTTGGTATGACTCCCCATGTCAATTAAAACGTAACGATCTTGCCTAAACCTTTATAAGCCTATTTTTGTTGCTCAAATAAATTGAGTTAACGCATCGAGTGAAGCAAGTAAATTCGTCGGTTGT
>NZ_BAAGTF010000080.1:0-1268 GCF_054782055.1 Aliiglaciecola aliphaticivorans | reverse complement strand
ATGGTCCCCCCATCTTCAGTCAAGATAACACGTGTCCCGACCTACTTAATATGGCAAAAATAACGCTTAGTGTACGGGACTATCACCCTGTACCGTTGAGCTTTCCAACTCATTCCACTACATTATAATTACTCGGCTGCTCCCCGTTCGCTCGCCGCTACTAGGGGAATCTCGTTTGATTTCTTTTCCTAAGGGTACTTAGATGTTTCAGTTCCCCTCGTTTGCCTCTACAACCTATGTATTCAGTTGCAGATAATGCATAAATGCACTGGGTTCCCCCATTCGGACATCTGTGGCTAAAATGCGTTTTGTCAACTCACCACAGCTTTTCGCAGACTTACACGTCCTTCATCGCCTCTAACTGCCTAGGCATCCACCGTATACGCTTAGTCACTTAACCATACAACCCCAAATACCTTCGTTATCCCGTTAAAGACATGAATGATTAACGGCTATTCGTTGGCTTGATTTGCGCCTTTTTATTCACAAACCAAAGGTGCTCACTTAAGAGCTTGTTATATGCGTGACAAGTTCTAATCATAAAATCAGATAGAGTACGCTTGAAGATAAATCTTCAATATTACTCTTTAGTTTTGATTACTTTTATCAGCTTTCCAAATTGTTAAAGAACATTTGACTTGGCGCTACGCGCCGCGTCTTAAGGTTTAAAAAACCCTAATCAATACATGCTAATACAACATCCATTGATTAAGGCTAATTCCTTTTATTCGAGCAATCACTTTCTTCTAGAAAGTGGTGGAGCTAAGCAGGATCGAACTGCTGACCTCCTGCGTGCAAGGCAGGCGCTCTCCCAGCTGAGCTATAGCCCCTTATATACAATATATAACTCGTAAATAAGGTTGAAGATGATGAATCTTCGGCCAGTTCGTCTCAATCTTTACTACGAAACTGGAATCTTTTCTAATCAAGGCATTGAGTGAGGACGTTAAGATCCTTAACGACGAACTCAATAACGCAGAGTAGGAAAGATTTGGTAGGCTTGGGCAGACTTGAACTGCCGACCTCACCCTTATCAGGGGTGCGCTCTAACCAGCTGAGCTACAAGCCTATTTCTTGCTTCTGCATTCGCTTTAGCAATAGTTGCTTGTTACCCAAGCACATCTTTTTGCTCTTCTTTATCGACAACAAAACAATCTGTGTGAACACTGCATCACAAAAGTGATACCTATAGTGTAAGGAGGTGATCCAACCCCAGGTTCCCCTAGGGTTACCTTGTTACGACTTCACCCCAGTCATGAAACACAAAG
>NZ_BAAGTF010000079.1:32232-32907 GCF_054782055.1 Aliiglaciecola aliphaticivorans | reverse complement strand
GTAAACGTCGGTACAATTGGCCACGTTGACCATGGTAAAACGACGCTAACAGCGGCAATCACTACAGTTCTAGCAAAGACCTATGGTGGTGCTGCATCAGCGTTTGATCAAATCGATAACGCTCCAGAAGAGCGTGAGCGTGGTATCACAATTTCAACATCTCACGTTGAATACGATACTCCTTCACGTCACTATGCACACGTAGATTGCCCAGGACACGCGGATTATGTTAAGAACATGATCACAGGTGCTGCGCAAATGGACGGCGGAATCTTGGTTGTTGCGGCAACTGACGGTCCAATGCCACAAACACGTGAGCACATCTTGTTAGGTCGCCAAGTAGGTATTCCTTACATGATCGTATTCATGAACAAATGTGACATGGTTGACGACGAAGAGTTGTTGGAATTGGTAGAAATGGAAGTACGTGAACTTCTAACAGAATACGAATTCCCAGGTGATGACTTGCCAGTGATTCAAGGTTCAGCGCTTAAAGCGTTGGAAGGCGACGCAGCATGGGAAGCAAAAATCATTGAGCTTGCAGAAGCCCTTGATAGCTATATCCCAGAGCCAGAGCGTGCCATTGATAAGCCATTCATTTTGCCAATTGAAGATGTATTCTCAATCTCAGGTCGTGGTACAGTTGTAACCGGTCGTGTAGAGCAAGGTATCATT
>NZ_BAAGTF010000079.1:0-32222 GCF_054782055.1 Aliiglaciecola aliphaticivorans | reverse complement strand
AGTGATTCAAGGTTCAGCGCTTAAAGCGTTGGAAGGCGACGCAGCATGGGAAGCAAAAATCATTGAGCTTGCAGAAGCCCTTGATAGCTATATCCCAGAGCCAGAGCGTGCCATTGATAAGCCATTTATTTTGCCAATTGAAGATGTATTCTCAATCTCAGGTCGTGGTACAGTTGTAACCGGTCGTGTAGAGCAAGGTATCATCAAAGTAGGTGAAGAAGTTGAGATTGTTGGTATCAAAGATACAACGAAAACAACTTGTACTGGTGTAGAGATGTTCCGTAAGTTGCTTGACGAAGGTCGTGCAGGTGAGAACGTTGGTGTACTACTACGTGGTACTAAGCGTGATGACGTAGAGCGTGGTCAAGTATTGGCTAAGCCAGGTTCAATCACTCCTCACACACAGTTTGAAGCAGAAGTGTATGTATTGTCTAAAGATGAAGGTGGTCGTCATACTCCATTCTTCAAAGGCTATCGTCCACAGTTCTACTTCCGTACAACAGACATCACTGGTGCAGTAGAGTTACCAGAAGGTGTTGAAATGGTAATGCCAGGCGACAACTTGAAATTCAAAGTTGAGCTAATCAACCCAATCGCGATGGACGAAGGTTTACGCTTCGCAATCCGTGAAGGTGGCCGTACTGTTGGTGCAGGTGTTGTAGCTAAAATCATCGCTTAATCTCGATAATAGCTAAAAAATTAAGAAAGCCGCTCCTAGAGCGGCTTTTTTGTTTTAGGCCTACAATTTTGTAGCATGGTCTTCAGGCCATGGAATGTTTCAAATGCGCTGCGGGGCTAAAGCACCCGCCTACAGGTTATGGAATGTTTCCAATGCGCTGCGGGGCTAAAGCCGCCGCCTAAAATTTTGTAGCATGGTCTTCAGGCCATGGCATGTTTCAAGCACGTCACGGGGCTAAAGCCGCCTACAGGTTATGGAATAGGATGAATAAAATCACGGGCTAGATCGCCTGTTTAAGGATCAGGCGTACTTTTTCTGCCACACTTCATTAGCCATTACATCTTCTGCAGATTCGATGTGATCAAGCCAGGTTTTACCTATAAGGTGGTCATATTCGTGCTGAAATATACGTGCAACAAAGCCTTCAAATAAACGCTTTACCGTGTCGCCATTTTCGGCCAGATATTCAATTTCTATCCATGTAAAGCGTTTTACTTTCCCCCTCAAACCGGGGACAGATAGACACCCTTCCCAATCCTTTTCCTGAGTATCACTGCTGGCTATCACTTTCGGGTTAATCAGAACTAAGGGTTGCATATGTGGAGCATCTGGATAACGGGCGTTGGGTCGCGACGCAATAATCATTATTGCTCGTGGATCAAATACTTGCGGAGCTGCAATGCCTATACCGTTAGCGTCTAACATGGTTTGTTTTAAGCCCAAGATAAATTGTTTCAATTCATCTGTTAGCAAATCTGACGGTGGCACAGCTACCGCCGGGGTTTTTAGAATTGCTTCTCCAACTTGCGCTATTTTCATTTAGGATCGACCTTACCCCAAACAGAGTTATTTTCGACAGAGGGAGACTTAGCAGTATCTTTTGCACTTTCTTTTTGACGAATTGTATTGGCTTTTTTGTATTTGTCTTTCTTAGCAACAGGAGTAGTGCTGGTTTTTGCGGCATCTGGACGATACTTAACCGTCATACCTTTTAACAGGTAACGTACTACTTGATCGCCACTTTCTTTGTAATTTCGATGATCAGGTTTCCTAAACATCGCGCTTAACTCACCCTTACTTAAACGAAAGTTAGCTAATTTTAATATCGTCAACATGTCTTCGTCGCGATAACTCATGGCAATACGTATTTTGCGTAAAATGTCGTTGTTGGATAAACGCTGGCTACCTTTTAAAACAACAGGCTCAACACCTTCTTGTTTACCGCGTTTTTGGATGATTAATCCATCTAGAAAAAGACTGAGTATCTTGTCGCGACAGAGCATGAACCCTGGCTCTTCCTCTTTTTTCATGAGCATCGATAAGTAGTCTTTTTCCATTTCATAGTTTGCTAACTTAAAAATAGCGATTGTCGCAGGGTCGTCAAGACTGAGGGCAAAGCGCAGACGGCGTAAAATATCGTTGTGATTCATAAAAAGGCCAATTTCTGTTGATTGACGTTATTCTACCTTAAACAGTCAAATAAATATCCTGTTGGATGTAATTTGCTTGAATCTAACATGGTAAATTCAGGGCAACAAATAATAGATAGGCCATTTCGGAGACAAATAAAATTAAATTGAACATTTTTTGCCATCTAAAGTATAGTAAATCGACAAGTTGACATATAAGGCCTTGATTATGAATAAAAATAGCGAGACTGAGTTTCGATTTCTAGCCGAGCCAACAGATGTTAATTTTGGCGGTAAAGTACATGGCGGAATGGTTATGAAATGGATAGATCAAGCCTCTTATGCATGTGCTGCACAATGGAGTAAACATTATTGTGTAACGGTTTCTGCCAATGCAATTCGTTTTATTCAGCCCATTTTAGTGGGGCAAATGGTGACCATTACTGCTCGCATTGTGCATACCGGCAGAACCAGTATGCATATCTATGTGGTTGTAAGGGCATCGGATCCGAAAAAAGAGGAAATCACCGATACAAACCGTTGTTTTATTACTTTTATGGCCATAGATGAAGACGGTACTCCAGTTGAAGTCCCCACGTTTACACCACACAGCAAAGAAGAAGAAATGCTTGAAAAGGTGGCAATAAGCGGTAAAGATTTTGCTAAGAAATTAGATAAACATTATCAACAAATGGTAGGTTGGTAGCTAAAAAAATAGTGGCCTATAGGGCCACTATTTTAGACTAGACTTGAAAGTTGCCTGGCAATAACCTTGCAGCCTTCAAAGAGTAAACGTCGTTTTATTTGATTTAAAAAGCATATTTTGCTGAAAATTGTAGGCGGCTCATATCACCGTCAGCACCCGTTTCAAGTTCTCGTTTCGCATAGGCATATTCTGCACCGAAAGTAAGTTCTTTGCTTGGAGAATACAAAATATTTGCACGAGCACTGTATGTTTGCTTGGTAGTTGAACTGCCAGTCAACGCTATTTCGTTGTCAGCGCTAAACATAGAGTAGGTGAAGTTACTTCTCCACTGAGGATCCCAAACATGTCTATAAGCAATACTGAAGCCTGCGGAATCAATGGCTTCTAGTTCATTATCGGCGTTCAGAACTGCACCATTGACAGCATTAAGCGCCATATATCGACCTAAACCCTGACCATAATTGGCAGCGATACGAATATCGTCTTGGCCCAGATTAAACTTAGCAGTTAAGCTAATACCAGCACCGGTAGTTGAGGTGTCAATATCATTTTCCCCTTGCTTGTCGACGTAGGACAATTGGCGTAAGAGGCCTGCAACTGCAAAGTGACCCCAATCACCTTTAAAAGTATATCGTGCGGCTAAATCTGGTACGGGGTTATCGTCAGTTACAATGCGAGTACCACCACCTAATGGAGAAACCGTGGTTTCTGGGTTTTCTAACGAAACTTCAAAGTTTCCTGTTGAGTACTTAACCATGACTTGTCGAACAAATATTGTACCGTCAGTTGAACCAATGAAATCTAGGGTTTCGGGAAGCGCCCTGACATCCATGAAGGTAGTCCAAGTTTGTCCTATCATCCAATCGTTATACTTAATAAAAGCATGTCTGACCCTGGGCTCGTAAGAGTTACTTACACGTTCGTTTCCATCTGGGGTGACTTGGAAATCGAATTCGAGAACGCCGACAACTTTATCGCCACTATCAAGATCGGTATTAGTAGTGAATCTAAACCGTGTCTGCTTAATATGGGCATCAAATTGAGTCGATTCTTCTTCACCGCCGACGGGGGTGAGACTGGGTAAATAGAAGTCTCTTCCGATACTACCAGAGGCTAAAGTACCATCGCTATAGCTGCTGAACATGGCATCGGCTTTTAAATAGCCGCTAAATTGAACATTTGTTTTGTCTAATAGGTTGGCATTGGTTGCAGTACCATACAAAGTGCCGAGTGCTAGCGTGATTGCTGCTGTAATTTTAGTTTTCATGACTTTTCCTAGTGCAGTTTAATGCTCAGTAAATTTTGAACTAAGATTCAGTTTTTACATATAAGCGGATGGTCTATCAGACCATAGTCGTATAGTCTATAAAGTTAATTCTTGATGAATAACGTGGATGTTTTTAACTAAGTAAGACCAAAGTCAGCTTCGCTAAGACCAAAGTCGCATTCCACTCTTTAATATTAACGTTACAGTATGTGCAGTTGCTAAAAATTGTGTTGGAGAACCCTATGACAGATACACTATATCCGGTCCCAGAGACCGCTAAGCTAAATTCCCACTTAACCCCCGAACTGCATGCGCAGATGTATCAGCAATCAATAGAATCGCCCGATCAGTTCTGGAAGGAGCAAGCGGCAAATTTAGATTGGTTTACTTTTCCAACTAAAATTAAAAATACTTCTTTTGCCAAAGACGATGTGAGTATCAAGTGGTACGAAGATGGTGAACTAAACGTAAGTTATAACTGTATTGATAGACATCTTCCTGAGAAAGCCAATGATGTGGCTATTGTGTGGGAAGGTGATTCTCCAGATACCGACAGTAAAGTGACCTATCAAGAGCTTCACGATCAAGTGTGTCAACTTGCCAATGGTATGAAAAAGTTGGGAATTCAGAAAGGGGATCGCGTAGCCCTTTACATGCCGATGGTCCCCGAAGCTGCTGTTGCCATGTTGGCCTGTACTCGTATTGGCGCGATTCATTCAATTATCTTTGGTGGTTTTTCTCCCAATGCCATTGCAGATAGAATTAATGATTCT
This sequence comes from Aliiglaciecola aliphaticivorans, assembly GCF_054782055.1. Taxonomy (NCBI): domain Bacteria; kingdom Pseudomonadati; phylum Pseudomonadota; class Gammaproteobacteria; order Alteromonadales; family Alteromonadaceae; genus Aliiglaciecola; species Aliiglaciecola aliphaticivorans. The sequence continues at coordinate 27,388 of NZ_BAAGTF010000079.1, read as the reverse complement.
GATGCTAAGCTAATTATTACTGCTGATGAAGGTCGACGAGGAGGCAACTGCGTGCCTCTAAAGGTAAATGTGGACGATGCCCTTAAAAATGATCGTTGTCCCAGTATTGAAAACGTGATTGTTTTCAAAAATACTGGTAATGAGGTTGCGGTAGGAGAAAAAGACGTCTGGTGGCACGAGTTAACTGCTCAATGCGAAGCTACTTGTGAGCCCACTGTAATGAATGCAGAAGATCCTTTATTCATTTTATATACATCAGGCTCAACTGGCACACCTAAGGGCGTAGTGCACACCACAGGCGGTTATTTAGTTTACGCTTCGATGACGCACAAATACGTATTTGATTATCAAGATGGGGAAATTTATTGGTGTGCCGCCGATGTGGGTTGGATCACAGGTCATACTTATATCGTTTACGGCCCCCTGGCTAATGGTGCAACCACATTAATTTTTGAAGGTGTTCCAACTTACCCTGATGTGCGCCGTATTTGTCAAATTGTCGATAAACATGATGTTAATATTCTTTACACTGCACCAACGGCTATTCGAGCGCTAATGGCACAAGGGCAATTTGCCGCAGAAGGCACTACAGGAGATTCACTTCGATTGCTAGGCTCGGTTGGGGAACCCATTAATCCAGAAGCTTGGACATGGTATTACGAAACTATTGGCCGCAGTCGTTGCCAGATTGTCGATACTTGGTGGCAAACGGAGACAGGTGGCATCATGATGACGCCATTGCCTAGTGTTACTGCTCTTAAACCCGGTGCGGCATCGATTCCATTTTTTGGGGTTCAACCTGCACTAGTTGACGGTGAAGGTAATGAGCTCAGCGGCGCTACTGAAGGTAATCTGATTATCAAAGATAGTTGGCCAGCTCAAGCAAGAACGGTTTACGGCGATCACGCTCGTTTTGTACAAACGTATTTTAGTACTTACGAAAATACTTACTTCACCGGTGATGGTTGCCGCCGTGATGAAGATGGATACTATTGGATCACCGGTCGAGTGGACGATGTATTGAATGTTTCAGGGCATCGCCTTGGTACCGCTGAAATTGAGAGTGCGCTTGTGTCTCACGACGCCATAGCTGAAGCTGCTGTAGTGGGTTATCCTCACGATATTAAAGGTCAGGCCATCTATGTTTATGTCACCCCTGTTTCAGGTGTGGAAGTAACAGATGAGTTGACTGCGGAAATCCGTAAATGGGTGCGCACAGAATTAAGCCCTATTGCGGTCCCCGATTTGATTCAGTGGACAAATGGCTTACCTAAAACACGCTCTGGTAAAATTATGCGCAGAATATTGCGTAAAATTGCAGCCAATGAATATGAACAATTAGGTGACACTTCAACATTAGCCGATCCTAGTGTGGTAGATAGTCTAATTGAACTTAGGTTAAATCGCTAAATAAGAAGTAATTGGTGATAATTAGTCTGATCTAACAATAAAGGGGCAATATTTGCCCCTTTATTCGTTAAGTTCGAGATTTTTGGTTGATTTAAGCGTATTGTCCTGATTCAATTAGAACACTTTATAGACACGCTGATAACACTATGTTCACATTGCTAATTGCTGATGATCACCCCCTTTATCGAGATGCATTGCGCTTTGCGCTAAATTTATCTGAACATCAATTAACGATTTTAGAAGCTAGTGACTTAACGCAAACTCTCGATACTATTCAAAATAATGACGTCGATTTATTGCTGTTAGATTTGCACATGCCCGGCAGTAATGACTTATTTGGTTTAATTCATATTCGCAAACTTTATCCCGAGTTACCTGTTGCTGTGGTTTCAGGTCTTGAAGATAAAAACATTGTATCCAAAGTTATTAATACTGGTGCTATGGGATTCATTCCTAAAACAACGGGTTCTGAAGATATTGCCAATGCAGTTGAAACTATCCTCGATGGCGATACCTGGATCCCGAAATCCATGGTTAACGAAATTGATGAAATGGATAGTGAATTTGCCGCATTAGCAGACAAAGTTTCTAGTTTGACTAACGCCCAATACAAAGTCTTGTGTTTTATGCGAGATGGTTTGTTAAATAAACAAATAGGCTTTGAATTAGATATTGCTGAGGCGACGGTAAAGGCCCATGTAACTGCGTTATTTAAGAAGCTTGGCATTAACAATCGTACCCAAGCAGTATTAATTGCTTCGCAACTGGAGCTTACTCCACCGGCCCCTGAGTTGTGTCATAAATAAGCTCGCCTTTTATTCAGTGATGAAGTGATTCAGGTTTGCGACGCACTTTTTATGAAAAAGGAATAATCGCGAAATTAAGGTTAATTCCTATTACAATAGGCAGACTTATTGTTTTAGAGTGCGCTAATGTCTGCTAACCCTGCTTCTAAACGCATTTATACTGTCGATTTAATGCGCTTTTTAGCCATTGTTCTAATGGTTATTTTTCACTTTATTTATGATCTCAAATTTTTTGGTTGGGTACCTTCTTCTATTCCTGATGGTGAAGGCTGGCGTGAGTTTCGCTACGTAATTTTGAGCCTATTTTTCTTATGTGTCGGGTTTTCACTTGCGGCAGTCCATGGCTCAGGGTTTAGACAGAAGCACTTTGTGAAGCGATTGATACAGTTGTTATTGGCGTCTGCAGCAGTGACGATTTCATCGTTGATAATGGCACCTAACAATTGGATATTCTTTGGTGTGTTGCACTTCATTACTGTCGCTAGTTTAATTTGTGTACCCCTTTCTCGATTTCCTAAAAGCGCATTACTCATTGGCATTCTCATTATCCTTGCGTTTAATTTGAACTGGGTGGGAAGTATTTGGCCATTTCAGCCAATTCGGCATTTACTGCCTGGATACACGAACGATTACGTTGGCTTGTTTCCGTGGACGGGAGTAGTTTTAATAGGTATTTGGCTAGCTTACCAAGACTGGTTTTTACGGGATCCTGCGCGCACATTAGCGCGCAGTAAAATAGTATTATTTGCCAGTAAACATAGTTTAATTATTTATCTTGTACATCAACCCATACTATTTGCCATATTTGGACTTATTGGGGTGATATGGCAAGCCTAAAACTATTTAATAAAGCCCGTAATTTAGCGGGTTTAACGGGTTTGCTTAAATAGCTAATATTGAGTTTTTTACAAAGATCTACAATTTCAGTTTGTTGATTTGCAGTCACTAAAACAGCATGTAAGTTCTCACCAAATTGGTTACGAAGGGCTGCTATCACATCCAATCCATTCACGTTATTTGTCAAATGATAATCAACCAAAATAACATCCGGTATACGCGAATTTAACTGCACTTTAGCCTGCGGAAGATCTAATGCCGTGATGATATTCACCTGCCATTTACTTAATACCGTTTGCATGGCATCCAGGTTTTCATCTTTGTCATCAATACATAATACCAGCATGTCTTTCAAGCCAGTTTTGTTAGTGGTTACTGTGTCCGGTTGTTGTGAATGTGACTCGCCTAATGGGAGGTCAAAACTAAAACAACTGCCTTTGTTTGGGGTAGAACGGACACTGACATTAATCGCAAGTTTACTCGACATACGGGTGACAACACCCAAACCTAAACCTACTCCATGTTGAGGGCTACCATCGACGCGATAAAAGTCGTTAAATATTCTATTCTGTTCTGCAGCTGAAATCCCGATTCCTGTATCCCAAACTTGAATGAGTATGCGACCTTGTCGTTTTCTTGCACTCAATAGTATCTTGCCTTTTTTTGTGTATTTCACCGCATTTGAAAGCAGGTTTTGTACAATACGATACAAGTGGGTTTTATCTGTGTTGACCCAATAAGCTGGAATTTGGGTACGCAGTTGTAATCCTTTTTGTTCTGCTTTCATGGCAAACTCATCTATTAGAGAGCTGAGTAGTTCGGGTAATAACACATCTTCCATGGTTAACTTCATTTCACCTTGATCGAGGCGAGCTATATCTAACAAAGTGGCAATCAGGGTTTCACTAGAATTGACACTATCGCTAAGTTTGTTGAGAATCTCTTTAGCTTCACGATCAACATCGATTTCACCTAATGCCGACAAATATAATTTAGCGGCATTTAATGGTTGCAAAACGTCATGGCTGGCCAAAGCAAGAAAACGTGTTTTACTTGCATTAGCATCTTCAGCAGCTTTGCGAGCTTGAACTAAATCTTCTTCAAGTTGAGCTCTGCGTTCTATTTCACTGCGTAATTCAGCGTTAATTGCTTGAACTTCTTCACCTCTTTTTTCAATACGACGTTCTAAGTTTATTTTTGACTCTTCTAAGGCTTTTTGAATTTCTATATGGGCCGTAATATCGTTGAAGCTAGTTACAAAACCACCACCAGGAAGGGGATTTCCAACCATTTCAATCATTTTGCCGTCACTGCGCTGACGAATAAATTTATGTGGATGGCCTGCTTTCAAGTGTGCCACGCGTTTTTGAACCAAAGACTCAATTTCACCCACACCGCATTCACCCCGTTGAGCATTGTAACGAACCAAATCTTCTATGGGGGTGCCAACATTAACCAAATCAGCAGGGTAATTAAATAACTCTAGGTAGCGCCTATTCCAAGCCACCATATTCAGGTTTTTGTCGATGACGCTTATTCCTTGATCTAGACTTTCTATTGAAGTGAATAGAGCTGTGGTGTTGAATTGCATTGCTTGAGTGGTGTCATCGAAAAAATTAACCACTTCTTCAAAATCTAATTTTTTTCCGCCCAGAGCACTATCAATTAAGGCTTTTGCACTTGAAGCGCCTAATGCGCCACCTAATGCCCGTTCGCAATACTGGAGAAATTCATGATCGGGGGATTGTTGGTCATGCAGTTTTATTTTGGCTCGATTTTCAAAATCCTCCATTAGAATCTTGACTCTAGACTCCCCAAGGAAAGTAGATAATAGTGTGGAAAGATCGCCAATAGTGGCGCTCTTGCGCTGCTTTTGAGACTCTTCGATATTCTCTTCCCGCGGAGATACAAAAGCTTGAGATTGAATTCGGTCAACTAAGCGATCTTGTGCAAAATGGGAAAAGAGCAAGTAACAACTTGTGTTGGCAAATAAACTAACCATTGCCGCCACACTAATTACTTCTGACTGTAATTGAGAGGTGGTGACCTCGTTTAACATGGGAAACATCAACCACATCACCCAAGTTAAAAAACCCGCAAGCAAGCCCGCATAAACGCCATGGGCATGCCCTTTTTTCCAATAAAGTCCGCCTAAAATAGCAGGCAATAACTGCACAACTAACGAAAATGCCACTAATCCAATGGACAGTAATGAACGACTGCCAGTCATTTGTTGATGATAGAAATAGGCTAGGGCAATGAGTGTTGCGATAACCAAACGTCTGACTAACAGAATGGTTTTAGCATAATTAAACAAAGGCGCATTGTGATTTTGACGAGACAACATCTTAGGTAAGATTACGTCATTGGTAACCATAGTACTGAGGGTTAAGGTGGCGATAATAATCATCGCCATTGCCGCGGATAAGCCCCCCATGAAGACCAAGATTTTAACGAATAGTGAGTCTGACAATATGGCTAAGCTAAGCACGTAGGTATCGGGTTCTTGAGCACCAATCAAGGTTTGTCCAGCTGCGGTAATGATGGGGATAACGGCGGCAGTGACAGCTAAATAAAGTGGAAATAAGAAGCGCGCAGTTTTCAGGTGAGATAGCTTTAAATTATCTACGACAGCCACATGAAATTGCCGTGGTAAACAGATGATGGCAGCTGCAGACATCAAGGTTTGAGCGAAAAATGGTAAGGTGCTGAATTGTGCAGCTGAGTTAAATTTTGAAAGTGCTTTGCTAAATTCTTCGGGGTTGTCGACTACCGCCCAAACGTAAGCGAGGGAGGCGATTACGATTAAAGCAATGAGTTTTATGCTGGACTCAAAAGCAATGGCGAGCATCAATCCTCTTCGGTATTCAGTCACATCTGAGTGTTGTGTGCCAAAATAAATCGCAAAGAATGCAATAAATACAGAGGCGATTAACACAATGACTTCACTGTGTTGTTGTTCGGTAATTAATTGAAATGCCGAGCCAATAGCTTTGAGTTGCAGTGCCATATAGGGAATCGTTGCCAAAAGCGCAATAAAGGTGACTAACAAGGCAACGGTTTGTCGCTTACCGTACCGAGAGGCAATGAAGTCGGCAATAGTCGTAATATTTTGTCTCTTACTGACCAAAATCAACTTATAAATGAAGCGATAACCAAACAGGTAAACCAATATTGGCCCTAACAAAATAGCAATATATTGCCATTGATTCCGAGACGCCTCTCCCACCATGCCAAAGAATGTCCAGGCTGAACAATAAATTGCTAAAGCAAGGGAATATACGATTGGATGCGACGTGATCGCACGCGCCAAAGGCGTGTTTCTATCACCCCAGCGAGCGATCCAAAATAACCCTGTTAGATAAATTAAGGCTAATAAAACCCAACCCAATGTCATTTAATTCTGTACCTAAAACACTATCGATATTAGTAATTTAGCACACTTTTGAAAAATAAATTGTGGTACTACGACCATAGTCTCATTTCACTACTAGTAATACATGGATAGATTAGAAAACGTTCGGAATGGCAGTCATTCTGATTGAAAAAATTCAAGGCTTTGGGCGGCACTATTTTTTGCGTTTGTGCCATTCCAAGGTTAATTGCCAGACTAAAAGCAAGAGGAAATGAGCATGGCGTTTAAAACAGAAGAAGATAAAAAAGCCTATTGGCGAGACAATCTCTCGTTAATGTTAAAACTGCTGATTGTATGGTTTGTTGTATCGTTTGGATTCGGCATTCTGCTAGTAGATGTACTAAATGAAGTGAGATTTTTCGGCTTCAAACTTGGATTCTGGTTCGCACAGCAAGGTGCAATTTACGTATTTGTGGCGTTGATTTTTGTCTACGTTCGTCAAATGAATGTTCTAGATAAACGCTACGGCGTAGACGAAGAGTAGGAGAACTCAAATGGACGTACAAATTTTAACTTTTATTATAGTCGGTGCTTCATTTTTACTTTATATCGGTATCGCAGTTTGGGCCAGAGCGGGTTCAACCAATGAGTTTTATGTGGCTGGAGGCGGGGTGCATCCCATTGCCAACGGCATGGCGACAGCTGCCGATTGGATGTCAGCTGCTTCGTTTATTTCCATGGCGGGATTAATCTCGTTTATGGGCTACGATGGTGCAGTTTACCTATTAGGATGGACAGGCGGATATGTATTACTTGCTCTTTGTCTTGCGCCATATTTACGCAAGTTCGGTAAGTTTACGGTGCCAGACTTTATTGGTGATAGGTATTACTCACAGACAGCTAGAACCGTAGCCGTAATCTGTGCCATCTTTGTTTGTTTCACCTATGTAGCTGGACAAATGCGGGGCGTAGGAGTGGTATTCAGTCGCTTCCTTGAAGTGGATATTGTTTCTGGTGTCGTTATTGGTATGGCAATCGTTTTCTTCTATACCGTTTTGGGCGGAATGAAAGGTATTACCTACACTCAAGTCGCTCAATATTGTGTACTTATTTTCGCGTATCTTGTGCCTACCATCTTTATTTCAATGATAGTAACTGGTCATATTTTACCGCAAACCGGATTTGGAGCGACACTCGCTGATGGTTCGGGGGTGTATATGCTAGACAAACTCGATGGACTTTCCTTGGAGTTAGGGTTTAACGAATACACGTCGGGTAACAAAAGTATGATCGATGTGTTTTGTATTACTGCCGCCTTGATGGTTGGTACTGCCGGTTTACCACACGTTATTGTGCGTTTCTTCACCGTGCCTAAGGTTCGTGATGCGCGTTACAGTGCAGGTTGGGCATTAGCATTTATCGCCATTTTGTATACCACTGCACCATCTTTGGCTTCTTTTGGACGGGTCAACATGATCGAAACCATTAATGGTACCGATCAAATGGGCACCAATTACAGTGAAGCGCCAAGCTGGATAACCAATTGGGAAAAAACCGGGTTGATTACTTGGGACGACAAAAACAACGATGGAAAAATGTTTTACTCTGGAGATGAGCGCAATGAAATGGATGTGGACCGTGACATCATGGTGATGGCCAATCCTGAAATTGCAAACTTACCAGCATGGGTAATTGCTTTGGTCGCCGCCGGTGGTGTTGCCGCAGCGCTTTCGACTTCAGCTGGACTGCTATTGGTAATCTCTACCTCAGTTTCCCATGATTTATTGAAACGAAACTTGATGCCGGATATAACCGATAGGAAAGAACTGTTTTATGCACGTTTAGCAGCAGGGGTCGCCATATGTATTGCTGGTTACTTCGGGATTAATCCCCCCGGATTTGTGGCACAGGTGGTTGCCTTCGCGTTCGGTCTAGCCGCGTCTTCCTTCTTCCCTGCGATTATTATGGGAATATTCATGAAGCGAATGAACGACAAAGGGGCAATTGCAGGTATGTTAGCAGGGATTACATTTACTACTGCTTACATTATCTACTTCAAGTTTGTAAATCCTGCTGCAAATGTTCCTGAAAACTGGTTATTTGAAATCTCACCTGAAGGTATCGGTACTATAGGTATGCTGGTTAACTTTGCAGTAGCATTAGTAGTATTGAAATTCACCGGTGATTCACCAGAAGAGATTCAACAACTAGTAGAAGATATTCGTTATCCGAAAGGATCAGGGGAAGCTTCTGCTCACTAAGTGAGACGGGTAAAACTAAAAATAAATTAAGCCCGACTTCAATCGGGCTTTTTTATTTTAAATTCAACACTAAACCTAAAATAGGAGAGTCAAGTGACTAGCATTCCCCAACAATCGCTGGATTTTTTAAAAGCTTCTGCTCCTTTTGATCAACTATCAACTGAAAGGTTAATGGCGCTGGCGCGGCATATTACTGTTGCCTATTTAACGTCTGAGAACGCTGCACAAATACTGGCAGACAGGGATAATAATCTGTTCTTAATTAGTAGCGGCCAATTTACCGTTAAAGACTCCAATGAAGTTGAACAAAACCTGAGTGAAGGGGATTTCTTTGGGGTCGGTAACTTACTCAATAAATTGAATCATGCTATTGATATTAAGGTGGATAGTGCAGGTTTATTGTATTGTTTACCGGCGGCACAATTTGATAGTTTATGTAACGAAAATCCGGCAGTGGCAAAGTTCTTTGAAACCTACCATAGTGATCAGCTTTACAATGATGCTGTGGCGGATTCTAAATCTATGTGGTTGTATAAACCCATTAGCGAGGTTATCTCTGATACCGTTATCAGTAGTGACACTGATACCTCGATATTGCGTGCAACTCAACAAATGTCGGAAGCCAGCATTTCCTCATTATTAATCACCGAAGGCGATAAGCTGGTTGGAATTTTAACGGATAGAGATATAAGAAATAGAGTGGTTTCAAAGGAGGTAAGTGTTCACTTACCTGTATCTGAAGTGATGACTAAAGAGCCATTTAAGATTACCGAGAATAGAACACTTTTTGATGCTTTGTGCATGATGACAGAACACAATATTCATCACCTTCCAGTCATTGACCGAATAACCCACACTCCTCTAGGAATGTTAACCTCCAGCGATATGATCCGTCATCAGCGGGGCAATATTCTGTTTTTAATTGATGAGTTAGCAAAAGCGAAAAACTTATATGAACTAACTCGTTTGAGTTGGCAATTGCCTCATTATTTTGCCAAACATGCTAAGCGTTTAGGTGATTTTGATGTGGCTGGGAAAGTGCTTTCCCAAGCAACGGACATTATGACTCGCAAACTTTTAACTTTTTTTCAGCAACAAAATGGCAATCCACCTTTTGATTTTTGTTGGCTGGTGTATGGCTCTCAAGCTCGTGAAGATCAAAATATGGGGTCAGATCAAGATAATGGATTATTGTTAGAACGACGTCCCAATCAACAGGAGGATGAGTATTTCGCGCAGATGTCACAGTATGTGTGTGAAGGTTTAGGAAAATGTGGCATAAAATTGTGTGATGGTAACATTATGGCGTCAAACCCTGAGCTGCGGCTTAGCGTCGAAGACGCCATTAACGAGTCAGAAAAGTGGGTCAAAGAACCTACTTTAGACGCTATTTTACATTTTAACATCTTTTTAGATGTGCGCGCTGTTGCTGGTAATAAGGACTTGTTTACCGCGTTACAAGCCGCCCGAAAGCCGCTATTGAAGCAGCCTTTATTTCTCTCTGCTTTGGCTCGCCAAGCGGCAGACGTTGCCGTTCCTTTATCTGTGTTTCAAAAGTTTGTGTTCCAAAAGGGTCATCAACCGGAAGATTGCATCGACTTAAAAGTAAACGCCATTGCGATTATTAATAATTTGGTGCGGATCTATGCGTTAGCAAAAGGCTTAGAAATGCCGTCAACCATAGGACGTTTGGATAATTTAAAAGAGGAGTCCCAATTGACCGAAAGTGATGGCAATGATTTACGGGATATTTGGTTGTTTCTAAACCGATTACGTTGGCGTCATCAATTACAAAATAGTGTGACAAATAACTATGTATCCATTAGCGAATTATCTTCCATACAACGCCACCAATTAAAAGCAGCGTTTAAAACCATTAAACGCAGTCAGCAAGGTGTTTCCATGAAGTTTGCGGGTGGTTAAATACGGCCTAGGGAATGGTTAGCGTTAGGTTATTAATTAAAATATGCGATAAAACACAAATGTCGACTAAATAGGATTAGCATTCGATGTGGCAAACACTGAAAAATTGGTTTTTACCTAAATTTACTATTCCAGCGCATTTTCGTCATTTGCCTTGGCAGCAAATTCCGTTTTTAGCCATTGATCTCGAGCTAACGTCACTGGATGCAAAAGAGTCTAATATTCTATCTATAGGTTGGGTTGAAGGTAAGCAAAGTTCCATCGCTTTGGCGAGCTGTTATTACCAGGTTATAGCCACCAAAGCCTCATTAAACCAAAGCCCAGTGATCCATGGCTTATTGGATGAACACATTGCTCAAGGAGAGCCGGTAAAAGTCGCATTGGAGAAATTACGCCACTATGCAGAGTCACATGTTTGGGTGTTTCACAATACCAATTTAGATATGTCAGTACTTAATAAAGTGTTTTTGAAATTAGGCATGCCCTTAGAGGATATTGTGACTTTAGATACCTTGCAGTTAGCGCTTTATCAAATTCGCAAATCAGAGAGTGTACCAGCGCCGAACGCGGCAACACTCACTTCTTGTCGACAGCGTCACAATTTACCTTTAGCGCCGGCTCACAACGCGCTTGATGACGCAGTCGCCACCATGGAATTGTTATTTGCGCAATTAAGTCAGTTAGATAGTAAGGGCAGGGAGCCGCTGTCGGCATTGACAGGAACAGGCGCACTAAAAGTGTTTAAAGGCACAGCAATCCCTCAAAGAATTAACCCCTAGACTGTGTAGCATGGTCTTCAGGCCGTGGAAGGCAGGGCATCTCTGCGGGGTTAAAGCACCCGCCTACAGGTAAAATTTAGTCATCATCTGTAGCATGGTCTTGAGGCCATGAAAGGCAGGACGTCACTGCGGGGCTAAAGCACCCGCCTACAGGTAAAATTTAGTCATCATCTGTAGCATGGTCTTCAGGCCATGAAAGGCAGGGCGTCTTTGCGGGGCTAAAGCACCCGCCTACAGGTAAAATTTTGTCATTATCTGTAGCATGGTCTTCAGGCCATGAAAGGCAGGGCATCTTTGCGGGGCTAAAGCACCCGCCTACAGGTAAAATTTTGTCATCACCTGTAGCATGGTCTTTAGGCCATGAAAGGCAGAGCCTCTCTGCGGGGCTAAAGCACCCGCCTACAGGTAAAATTTTGTCATCATCTGTAGCATGGTCTTTAGGCCATGGAAGGCAGGACGTCTCTGCGGGGCTAAAGCACCCGCCTACAGGTAAAATTTTGTCATCATCTGTAGCATGGTCTTCAGGCCATGAAAGGCAGGGCATCTCTGCGGCGCTAAAGCACCCGCCTACAGGTAAAATTTTATCATTATCTGTAGCATGGTCTTTAGGCCATGAAAGGCAGGGCATCTTTGCGGGGCTAAAGCACCCGCCTACAGGTAAAATTTTATCATCATCTGTAGCATGGTCTTCAGGCCATGGAAGGCAGGACATCTTTGCGGGGCTAAAGCACCCTCTTACAATGCTTTTTTGGTGGGCATTACGATGTTGGCAAAAATTAATCCGGCGACTAAGGACATTAAAATCAAAAATGTCTCCTGACCTATATGGTCTGCCTTTATAAAATCTTGCCCGGAGATAAATGAATTCAGCCCTATATAGGTTTTTGAACCTGGCACCAACACAATCAGACCGTGCATGGCAACTATGGTTGATGGCGCATTCATGATCCTAGAAAATAAGTTTGAAAAGACGCCTAAGGCGAAGGCTCCGACAAATGCACCTAAACCATTTTCCAAATATGCCGAGCTCCAGGTTGACGCTCCATAAGCAATAAATGTAGAAACAACAGCCCAAGGCACATGTTTCATTCGAGTACGAAATATGGCTACTAGTCCAATACTTAACAGCAGCACGCCTAGCCAGTTAACCCAAAATGGTAGGGTATCTGCAACCTGCAATTCTTGCTGGCCATAGAGCTGGTAACCTAGGGTGATACCGATAAACGCACCAAAATACAATTTAAATAATTGCATAATGGCATCCATGACCCTGGCGGTACCTGAAACCAAGTTGCGGGATGATAGTTCCGCAAGGCCGATGGTTAAGGACAAACCTGGTACTAATATTATTAGCGACGATAAAATAATTAGCCAAATATTCAGTCCAGACTCAAAAAAATAATTTATGGTGCAGACAGCAAAGCCAACCGTAAAAGACGCCACTGATTCCAACATCAAGTTGACTCGCTTTGAGCGCAGTGACCAAAGTGTCCAAAAATATACAACCAATCCTAATACGCCGGACCAGAATATTTCTGGCCAACCCGCTCCCATCAGCATCGCAAAGGCACTGGTTGAAGTACCAAACGCTATTCCAGTTAAGGTTTTATTATAGGGACTTTGCATAGCATCAATTTGATCCAAACGCTTGTCTGCATCAGCTAGGCTAATTTCACCTTTTAATAATTGATAAGCCAGTTCATCGGTCAGCGATAAAGAGTTCATATCCAATTCGCCGGGTTCAATGCGGGCGGCATGGTTATATTCTTCTTCGTGTCGGTCGCTCCACAAGACAATTGACAATGACGTTGGCGTGGAAATAAAGGAAGCATTTACACCCAAATATGCGGCTATCTCACTCAAATACGCCTCAAGCCGAAACGACGGCGAGCCGTATTTGTGCAACATTTTGCCCAATTTAAGTATAAATCTGCGTATTTGAATAAATTCCGATTTGTCCACTGCTTTGCCACTTACTGTTTAGATTTTAAGAATTCTATGAAGACTTAGTTAACACAATGATGCATCTAACCCTTGCTAGATAACTGCTATTTGATTGGCGGATTGTAGAACCTTCAAAGTGTCAGCGCAATGAACATTTTTTGCACTCTTGGCATTAGAAAAACTAATGGACTGGGACGTGGTGAATTTATCAAATAGGGATGCTCAGCAAAATCAGTAAAGCAATCCAAACGGTTTCAATTACGAGTAGTAATATTGGTTTAGTGCTAACTTCAACCAGTTGTTTTAAATTAGATTTCATACCGATTGCAGCAATTGAAACAACCAAAGCAAAGCGCGAAATATGAGAAATAGTATCGGTGATGTCAGTGGGAACAGAAAATACGCTGTTAATAATCATCAGAACAACAAAAATAATCAGAAACCCAGGGATGCAAGGGGCTTTATTTGCCCAACGTGTTTAAACTTTAATTTTAAAACCAGTAAAACTGAAATCACCACAGGCATTAAGAAGGCGACGCGAACTAATTTTGTCAATGTGACTAAGTCACCACTTTGGTCTGACACTGAATAACCCGCCCCTACTACTTGCGCGACATCATGAATTGTGGCACCTAGAAAAATTCCCGTTTGCGTCTGATCTAGATTCAGTTGAGACGCAAAGATTGGGTAGAGGATCATAGACAAAGTGGATAGGGCTGTGACCCCTATTATGGTCAATAAGGTAACGCGATCTTTATCAGCGTTAAGTTACATACTATCTAAGCTAACAAATTGAATCATAAAATGTTAATTGGACTGGCACTTAGTGCTCATCAAATTCTGTTTCAATCCTTGGAGAGCGTATGAATCTGATAACTCCTACAGGTAACTCTTGCTCACCGAAGATTATTGTTATCCAGACGAGTAGCGGCTTAAAGACGACGAAAAATATGGCTAATGTCGGGTAATGTACTATGGTTATAGTAAGTTTTAGGAGTTGTGTATGAAACTGTTTTTAATCTTATTTAGCACTTTACTTTGTTTAGTTGGATGCCAAAGCACCACCAACCACATCGCTATTGAGTCTCGTCATTTACTCAACGACGACACTTTTCCTGAGTATCAAACCATCGAAATCGAAAGTGAAGAAGATATTTTTGCTTTAAACCAAGAAGCAGAAGAGTTTATCAGTGAGCAGGTTGCTGTTGTCAAAGATCCAGTTGATAGAATGGAGACCTTGGTAAGGCTTATATTTGACCGTTCAGAGTTTAATCTACTGTATATGGGCAGCGCCAACACAGTAGCAAGTGAAACCTTTCAACGTCGCGCAGCAAATTGTTTATCTATGTCTATTATGACTTATGCGTTGGCCAAAGAGGCTGGATTTTCGGTACGTTTCCAAGATGTTCAAATTCCCGAATACTGGACGCGCCGGGCGGGATATAGTTTGCTCAATGGCCACATTAACCTCATGATTATGCCCCGTGAGCCAGGAGTCATTCACTTAATCAACACCGGTATGCAAGTTGATTTTGATCCGCAAAACCCGCAGAAAAGTTTTCCTAAGCGGATAGTCACTAAACGCTCTGTTACCTCTATGTTCTACAACAATAAAGGGGCTGATGCACTACTTTCTGAGTCTTATTCTGAAGCTTACGCATACTTTAAAAAAGCGGCGCTACTGTCGCCTGACTTTGTTTCTACCTGGATTAATCTGGGCATTCTTTATCGCTTAGTTGGCGACTATGAATCGGCGGAAAACACATACAAGCATGCACTTCAGTTAGATGAAGATAATCTAACAGGTTGGGAAAATCTGGCGTTTTTATACGAAACGGTTGGGCGAAGAGATGAGGCCGAAGCGATTACCAGCAGGATCGAAAGAGTGAGAAGTGACAACCCCTTCCATCACTTTATTCAAGGCGAGCAATCTTTTGAAAATAAAGAATTTGAATTGGCGCTGCAACATTATCGAAATGCGTTGAAGTTAGATAGAAGCAAACACGAAATTTATTTTGGATTGGCAAAAGTTTATTATGAATTAGGGGATGTGCGTCGCAGTCAGTTATATCTTAAGAAAGCCAAGAATCGTGCGCGTAGTTATCAAGATCAAGACAGATACCAAGGAAAGTTGGATTTACTTAGCCGAGATGATAGTAAAAAACATTAGATTAATTGCAAGCTTGTGCTTGCTATGGCCAGTAATTGGTTATGCAGATTGCAACAAATTTGAACTTTATAACACTATTGATAGTGAGCGTTTATGGGAAGACTTTAGTTATTTAGCATCCGATGACATGCAAGGGCGTAAAAACCGTTCGTCTGGTTCATTGTTGGCTCAGGAATTCTTAATTTCTCGTTTTACAGAAATAGGCTTAAAAACACTTTCCCAAAATCAGACATTTCGCATGCCGTTTCGCTATGAAACCACTTTTTCACATATTGATGGTGTCAATATTGGCGGCTATCTTGTTGGCACAACCTACCCACAGCAATATATTGTAATAACGGCACATTATGATCATCTAGGAATGCGCGGCAACAAAATTTTCAATGGTGCCGATGACAACGCATCTGGCGTTTCAGCTATGTTGGCCATAGCAGATGAAATTGCCCAGCAGGGTTCACAACACTCTATTATTTTTCTTGCCACAGACGCCGAAGAAAAAGGATTGTATGGCTCTAAAGCCTTTGTACAAAACCCACCGGTTCCCTTAGAACAAATTAAATATAATCTGAATTTAGATATGATCTCTCAGAACCAGGAAAAAAGCCGATTATATGTTTCTGGCGCACGATATTATTCTCCTTTCAAAGGGGTTGTTGCTAAAGCTATTGAAGAGGCCGGCTTGTGCTTGGTGAATCAACATAGAAGAAATCGACGGGGTTATGCAATGGCTATGGGGCCGGATTGGCGTAAAGCCAGTGATCACGCATCGTTTGGCAAAGTGGATATTCCCTATTTATTTGTTGGGGTGGGAGAACACAAGTACTATCACACGGAAAAGGATATCGTAGAAACCGTTGATCCGAACTTCTTTCAAGCTGCAGTAGAGACCAGTTTTAACATCTTAAAATTGATGGACCAATTAAAGGACTAACATACCACGCTAAAAAAGCACTTAGTCTAAACAGAGTAAGTGCTTCAATTCTTGTGAGTGATGCTATGTATCCGCTTATCTATTAAGCGACTCCGAGCTCTCGCAAACGTTCTTTCAAATAACTATCTGCAGTATGTCTTTCGGATAAAACCACATCGGGGCGAGGGTGCAAAAACAGTGGTAACGAAATACGAGATTTAGTCATATCTGCACCTGCAGGGTTTACCACTCTGTGAGTAGTGGAAGGGAAATATCCACCAGAGGCTTCTTGCAACATGTCGCCAATATTAATGATTAGGTTGCCAAAATCACTTGGTACGTCAATCCATTCATCGCCCGTGCCTTTTACTTGCAGACCTGGCTCATTCGCGGCTGGCAAAATCGTTAACAGGTTAATGTCTTCATGTGCAGCGGCACGGATAGCATCGGCTTCTTCATTACCGGTAAGTGGTGGGTAATGTAAAATTCTAAGTAAAGTTTGCTCACTGTCTTTTATCATGTTGCTAAGTGGCTGGCTGTATCGTTCAGCGACATCAGCAGGAGAGTATTTTTCAACCCATGTAAGCAGCTCAGCAGCTAAATCCATAGCCCCTTGATAGTATGCTGCAGCTTCTTGTTTCAGCTGAGCAGGGCATTTACCCCAAGGGTAATAATGAAAATACTCTTTAATATCTTTTTTCTTGAAGCCTTTAGCTGTTTCAGAAACACTGATAGGGAAAAAGCCATCTTGGGTTTCTTTATCAAACAAAAAGTTTTGTTTATCTTCGGAATCAAACCAAGCCTGCCAGTTTTGGTAAATGGAGCTTACGGATGATTGCGATATGGGATGGTTCTTTAATACGCCAAACCCTGTTTTGTGCAAGGACTCAACAAATAACTTGTCAGCCCCTGGCTTTGTATAATCTACTGCTTCTAATTTCATAATATTTCCTGTCAATTGCAGCAATACCCATAAATTGCTGCAAATTTTGTAAATGACACCGGTAAAAAACTTACCTATAAGGTGACAAAAAGACCTGCTAGCGTGGCACTCATCAGGTTAGATAAGGTTGCTGCAATCACTGCTTTTAAACCTAAACGAGCGATTTCTTTACGTCGTGTAGGAGCAAGAGCGCCTATTCCACCCATTAATATAGCAATGGAAGAAAAATTGGCGAATCCACATAATGCAAAGGTGATAATAGCTTGAGATTTAAGGGATAATTCTTCTTGATATTTAATGAAGTCTAAATAAGCAATAAATTCATTTACGACCATTTTTTGGCCAATAAAACTGCCTGCCAAATTGGCTTCGTCCCATGGCACACCTAATACCCATGCTAAGGGTTGGAATAGATATCCTAAAATCATTTGTAAACTTAGCTCACCTTGCCCGAACCAGCCGCCTATACCACCAATTAAGCCGTTTAAAATTGCAATTAAGGCGATGAATGCCAACAGCATTGCCCCAACGTTTAAAGCTAAATGTAAACCTGATGCGGCACCCGTTGCAGCGGCATCAAAAACATTTGCATAACCGTCATCTTCTTTTTGCAATTCGTCTAATTCGTTCTTATAGGTTTCTGTCTCAGGCATGATAATTTTAGCCATAAGCAAACCGCCTGGTGCGGCCATAAAACTGGCTGCTAACAAAAACTTAATATCCACACCCAATTGGGCGTAACCTACCATCACTGCACCTGCAATCGACGCCAAACCGCCAACCATAATTGCAAATAGTTCTGAACGGGTCATTTGTGGGATAAATGGTTTCACAACAAGGGGCGCTTCTGTCTGACCAACAAAAATGTTGGCCGCTGCAGACATGGACTCTGGCCGACTAGTTTTTAGGAAAAACTGTAAGAAGCCACCAATTAGGCGAATTACCCACTGCATCACTCCGATGTAGTACAAAACAGCTATCAAAGATGAGAAAAATACAATTGCCGGCAATACATTGAAGGCAAAAATAAATCCCATTGATTTATTACCAAGAGGACCAAATATAAAATCAATACCTGCTTGACCCATATCCAAAATCCACTGCACCCCGGCAGACATTTTAAGCAGTGCATCTTTGCCTGCAGGAACATAAAGAATCAAAGCTCCTACAATTGCTTGTATAAAAAAAGCACCGCCAACTGTTCGCCAGTTAATGCTTTTGCGGTGGGCCGATAAGCCATATGCTATGGCTATCAACACCACAATTCCAAGTAAACCGATCATGGTATTTCCTTTTTATTATTATTTTTTTAGTTGATTTTTATTCATTAAGTAATGCTTGCTGGATGTGCGATTTAATAACATCCAGAGCGATATAGTTTTCACCACCTTGGGTGACAATCACATCTGCGGTAAATCTACTTGGCGCAATAAACTGATGATACATAGGTTTCACAGTACTCTCGTATTGGTGAGCTACCGACTCTAAGGTCCTTCCCCGTTCTGCAATGTCTCGTTTTATTCTTCGTAAAAGGCAGATGTCCAACGGCGTATCAACAAAGATTTTGACATCATATAGCGGTTCCAATGCAGGACTTGCCAGCAACATTATACCTTCAACAATGATTACGGGTGCAGAATCCAAAACCTCTCTCTGTTGCAGTCGAGTGTGGGTTTTGTAACAGTAAGTCGGGTACTCGATGGATTTACCTTCTTTCAAGTCCATCAAGTGCTTAACCAACAATTCATGCTCAAATGCTTTGGGATGATCGTAGTTGTTTTTCTCACGTTCATGCATAGGCAAATGATCTTGCGCGCGATAATAATGATCTTCGCGCAAAATTTGAACAGGTCGACCTTGTTGGGCAAACTCATTGAGAAGATTTTCTGTAAACAAAGATTTACCAGAACCAGAAGCACCAGCAATTGCGATAATAAGTGGAGAAGCCATTTCGACCCTGAATCAATAAAAACTTGGCAAAAGATACCAGTCATCGCAAAAAAAGTCAGTCTGAATCAAAAAAAATTATACTAATTTGTTCAAAAATTAAGTATAAATTAACCCTAGACTAAATGGTCTGATTTGTATGTGACTGTTTAGTCTAGATTTTATTGTTTTTTACTTTAAATCGGATTGACCAGTTGGTCAAGAAAGTAAATGGAAGGTTATAACCATGTGGCTTTGGGGTTAATTTTGCAATTATATTTTATTGCTGACACCAGAGTCATAAAAGTGTAATAATTGAACTGATACAATACGCCCGATTTGAAATTAAGCATCATAGTTTCATGAAGCAGCGCTACAAGACTGTGAATGAAAACTGGATAGGCAGAAAAGAACACACACTACTTAGGAAAACACAATGTTTAAAAAAACCAAACTGAATCGTATTGCGATTGCAGTGGCTATGTCTGTTGGCATGTCAACAGCAGCAATGGCTCAAGTTACCTCTTCAGGTATGAATGGGCAAATTGTCGGGCCAAATGGCAATCCAGCTGAAGGAACAGTCATTAAAGTTACTCACGTACCTACAGGTGCCGTGAAAACAACAACTGTTAACGCAGCCGGTACTTTCAACCTTGACGGCCTTCGAGTTGGTGGTCCTTACACTATTGAAGTTGATTCAGATACATACTCTGATCAAACCATCAATGATGTTTACTTGAACTTGGGTGAAACTGCATCAATTTACCGTGAGTTAGCTTCTACTGAAAGCGTTGAGCGTATTGCAGTAACGGCTTCTCAAGTTAGCAGTTTATCTTTTGGTAAAATTGGCCCAGGCGCTAACTTTGACCTTTCTACTTTAGAAAATGCACCAGCCATAAACCGTGATATTACTGACATTGTTCGTATCGACCCTCGTATATATGTAGATGAAGGCGGAAACGGTGGAATTCAATGTGTAGGTAAAAGCCCTCGCTTCAACAGTTTGACTGTTGATGGTGTTCGCATGAATGATTTGTTTGGTCTTAATTCTAACGGTTACCCAACTGAAAGAATGCCTTTCTCTTACGACGCCATTGAAGGTGTTGCAGTTGAAATCGCACCTTTTGACGTAATCTATGGTGGTTTCTCTGCGTGTAATATTAGTGCAGTAAGTAAAACAGGTACTAACGAAGTTCACGGTACCGCTTTCTACGACTACGGAAGTGACGACTTTAGAGGCGACTCTTTAGAAGGTGAAGACGTTAATATCGGTGATTACTCTGAAAAACGTTACGGTTTCAGTATCGGTGCTCCTCTAATCAAAGATAAATTATTCATCTTTGCTGCTTATGAGAAATTAGAAGGCGCTAACTTATTCGACCGTGGTGTTATTGATTCAGGCGCTATCAACGAAGTTGCGCTGACACAAACTCAGTTAGATGAAATTATCCGTATTTCTAACGAGTTATATCAATTTGACCCAGGTACTACTCCTTCAAGTCTTGCAAATGAAGATGAAAAAATTCTTATTAAACTAGACTGGAATATTAACGAGCAGCACCGTGCTTCATTCACATACAATTACAATGATGGTAACAACTACTCTGAGTCTGATGGTGATTCTGATGAATTTGAACTTTCAAGTCACTTGTATGAGCGTGGCGCTGAAATGACATCTTACTCAGGTGTGCTTTATTCAGATTGGACAGATAACTTCACCACTGAAGTACGTGTTTCTTACACAGATTTAGACAATCGTCAAAATTCACTTACCGGTGATGGAACCCTTTATGGAAACGATTTCGGTGAAGTTAAACTTTACTTAGATGACGTAACTGTTTACCTAGGTTCAGATGATAGTCGCCAAGCCAATGATTTGGACTGGGACGCGTTAAGCCTAATGTTCCGCGGTAACTATTACTTCGATAATGGTCATACATTAACTTTCGGTTACGAAAGCGACAAGCTAGACGTATTTAACGTTTTCATTCAACATGCTGAAACGTCACTTTCATTTGATAGCATCGAAGACTTCGAAAACGGTTTCGCAAGTGATGTTGAATATGGTGGTGCTTTCTCTGGTAACTTAGACGACCGCGCTGCTAGCTGGGGTTATACGGCTCACAGTACTTATATCCAAGACGAGTTTTATTTAACTGATGATTTGAAAGTCGTTGCTGGTTTACGCTACGACTGGATCACTTCATCTGATTATCCTGAAGAGAATGCAGATTTTCTTGCGCAAAATGGTTACAGTAATTCTGCCAACCTAGACGGTGTTAGCTTGCTTCAACCTCGTATCGGTCTTAACTATACGTTAAATGACAGCACTGAAATCCGTGGTGGTATTGGCTTGTTCTCTGGTGGTAACCCGAACGTATGGATGTCAAATAACTACTCTGGTACTAACGTAGCTGGTGGTGAAGTTGACGGCGGTGACTTCGGTTATGACGATGGTTCACGCAGCTTGTTCGACGACGATGTTGTTTGGACAAATGTAGAAGATGGTGCTCCAGTAGGTCCTGGTTACGGCGTTCCGTCTGAACTAGATGCCTTGATGGATAGCGGCGTTGCTTCTAACTTTGAGTCTAACAACTTAGACCCTGATTTTGACATGCCTAGTGAGTGGAAATTATCTGCTGGTGTGACTCACGTAACTGAATCTGATTACATTTTAAATGCAGACTTGTTAGTGTCGTTTACCCAAGATCAAGCAATGATCAAATACGTAGGTATTGAAGAAGTTGGTTTCACTGATGAAGGGTATATTGATTACGACCGCAATGGTTATGGTTCACTTGAACTAACTAACTCTGGTGAAGTATCAACCTCTTACTCATTAACTACCACACTTCAAAAGTCGTGGGACAACGGTATACGTTTGGTAGCGGGTTACTCTTATAACCATGCTGAAGATGTACAACCAATGACTAGCTCGGTTGCATTCTCTAACTACCAATACAGAGCGTTCACTAATCCTAATGAAGACGTTTCTTCGTTATCAGATTGGAACATTGAACACCGTCTTACTGCAGACTTTAGTTATGTTGTTGAGATAATCCCAGGATTGGATACTCGCTTCAATATGTATGCATTGACTCAGTCTGGTCGTCCTTATAGCTTTGCCCGTACAGATGGTAATAGCATATTTGGATATACTCCTTACCTAGATAGCGACAGTGTGTTGCCAATCGGTGTTGAGCGTAACAGCGAAGAAAGTGGCTGGTGGACTAAGGTAGATATTGCCGTTAGACAAGAAATTCCAGCGTTCTCTGAAGATCATTCAGCATCAGTAAGTTTAACTATCGACAACTTTACTAACATGTTAAACGATGATTGGGGTATCTTAGAAGAAGTTAACTATAACACTGCGCGCTTAGGTGACACTTCACCTGAAAGTCGTCAAGGTGATGCTTCTCTATGGGAAATGCGTTTAGGTATTAGCTACAAATTCTAATTTGTAACTTAACCCACTCTAAAAGCCGACTCATATGAGTCGGCTTTTTTATTTATGTTGGTTATTGATAATACATATGTTTTATAGTTTAAAAAAATAGGTTGGTTACATAATGAAATTAGTTTGGATGATTTTAGGAGTGGTGATCACTATGCAATTTATTGGCGGTGTTAGTGCTCAAGAGTCAATTCGGGTGGCGACGTTTAATGTCAGTATGGAAGCCGATAATTATCGCGATTCAGAGAAACCAGAAAACCAAAGCGATCCAAACTTGTTGTTCAAACATCTAGCCACAGGCGATCATCCGCAAATTCAAAATATTGCTCAGATCATTCAGCGCGTTAGGCCTGATATTATTCTATTAAATGAATTTGATTACTCCTCTGACGCATCGATTGGGCCCATTGCGTTTATCAATAATTACTTAAAAGTATCCCAACAAGGCCAGCAGGCTATTGATTATCCGTATTTTTATTATGGACCTGTGAATACAGGCGTCGCTAGCGGTATCGATTTAAATCAAGATGGAACTATAGAGCAAGCGGGTAATGATGCATTTGGTTATGGTCGTTATCCTGGGCAATATGGAATGTTATTACTCAGTCGCTACCCTATAGATTTAGACGGCGCACGAACGTTCCAGAAGTTCTTGTGGAAAGATATGCCGAATAATAGTTTGGCGAAAATTCAGAACGACGACGGCTCACTTTGGTATTCACCTCAAGCAACGCAAATTCTGCGATTATCGTCTAAATCCCATTGGGATATTCCCATCAAGGTAGAAGGGAAAGTGGTTCATATACTTGCAAGTCACCCAACTCCTCCGGTTTTTGATGGACCAGAAAATCGTAATGGCTTTCGCAATCACGATGAAATTCAATTTTGGAATGATTATATCAGCAGTGGTAAACAGGCAAATTATATCTATGATGATAAGGGTAAGACTGGCGGTTTTAGCGGTGACCGTTTTGTTATTTTAGGGGATTTAAATGCCTCGGCCGATGCCGGCGATGGTCAACGTACCATGATGGCTGATTTGCTTGCTCATCCACTGGTTAGTCAACAAATTTTGCCCACCAGTGTTGGTGGCGAAGAATCTGATCCCGACAATCCTAACGCAAAATATCACACGGCAGCTTGGGGGTTGGGAGTTGATTATGTAATAACCTCAAAAGCGGGTTTTACCGCTGTTGATGCTGGCGTATTTTGGCCAGGTGATAGTGAACCTGCAGAGGAATTAGTCGCTGATCGTGAATCATCTTCTGACCACCGACTCGTTTGGCGTGAACTAAGGTTACGTTAGTCGCTGCTTAGGTTTTTGTGTTGGGCAAATATGGGCAAATGTTCATCTTCGCGATGGCTAACCATGAGAATGGTGGCCAATTGCTTTTTAGCAATAGTGGTGATCACGTCCAATACTAAACGACGATTAATTTCATCTAAGCCTTGGGTAGGTTCATCTAGCACTAAAAGTGACGGGAATTTCACTAAGGCTCTGGCAATGAGCAGTAAACGTTGCTCACCAAAACTAAGTTGTTTAAAACTATGATTCGCAAGTGGCCTTAGACCAATTAAGTCCAGCCAGGCTAATGCTTGTTGTTTCTGACTAGCACTCACATCTTTATACAAACCAATGGAGTCCATGAATCCTGATAGAACGACAGTCAAGGCATTGCAACCCACTCGATAGGAGCGGTGAATATCGGGAGAGACTATCCCCAGGTGCTTTTTGATATCCCAGATAGTTTCACCGGTTCCACGTCTATGCCCCATCACAGTAACATCATTACTGAAACATTGTGGACAGTCACCGGTAACCAATTGCAACAACGTTGATTTACCTGAGCCATTTGGTCCGGTAATTATAGTGTGCTGAAAAGTATCAATACTCAAATCAGCGGATTTGAGGGCGTGATTTTCGGCATAAATGACATTGGCGTTTTTAATTCTTACTAAGGTATTTTTATGCTGACTGTGTTTGTCGGATATCATCCGCTCAAGTAACGACTTATCCAGTGCATCGAAGGCAAATATTGTATCAATAGTAGTTTGCGCATCTTCTACTGATAAACCGCTTAAATCGTGTAAGCTATGGTTATCAACTAAGGCGAATGAACTTATCCATTCTGGAATGTCCTGGCGATTACTCAACAACATAATTAAAGTAATTCCTTGGCTGTTGAGTTGGCTTAATACGTTGCTCAATTGAGCTCTTGATGCGATATCTAAATCGTCAAATGGATTGTCTAAAATAACGTATTCGGCACCAGAAAGTATCGCTTTTAAAATTAATAGTTTGCGAGACTCGCCCGTGCTCAGTTGGCGAAAGCCTGTTTCTAACCTATGTTCTAGATGAAACTGTTTAACAAAGGGGTGGTCGAGACTTTCTTCAGGTAAAAAGTCTTTTGCTGGGGTGCCAAAATCAATTTCATCAGTGATATCGGTTTCATCAATCTTCAACTCATTTTCATAAACGGCTTGCAGGGTTTCAAATGAAACTAAGCTAATTAAATCTGGGTGTGGAAAATGTAAGTGAGTAGACTCGCATTCATTCAGTTTTCCCATAAGAAGCTGATCGACAAATTGTTTGCCTGAACCATTTTTACCTAAAACGGCTATTGCACTATTTTGTTTTATCTGCCAAGAATCAACGGTTAATTTGGGATGACGAAATTGTTCGATAGAAATCATTGCTAAACAACTCACAATTGTATGAAAGGGCCACTAAGTGTGATAACTAATTTATTTATCGTTAAGTTTAGTTAAGGCTTATTTATAAAAGATACGGTTAAACATTCTCAAATAGCGCTTCGACTTTTTTACGGGTTTCTTCAATATTACTGATATCGGCGGGCGCGATAAAAATTGTATCATCACCGGCAATCGTACCTAACACACCGTCTTTTTGACTAAGGGAATCTAATAAACGGGCGATGAGTTGAGCCGCACCTGGGCTGGTACGAATAATGACCATGACATTATTATGCACAATATCTAATACAAGTTGACGCAATGGGCTCTTCGCCGTCGGCATACCCATCTCTGGCGGCAAACAGTAAACCATGTCTCCGCGCGCATTACGGGTGCGTACGGCACCAAATTTACTAAGCATTCGGGATACTTTAGATTGACTGATACTGCCAAACCCTTGTTCCGTTAATGCATCAACAATTTCACCTTGTGAGCCAAAGCTTTCTGTTTTTAAAATATCTTTAAACGCTTTAACCAATTCTTCTTGTTTTGTATTAGACATGCAACCCTCGCTATTTACCGCTATAGTTTGACACAATCTAATCAGGGTAGGTAGCCTTGTTTATAAGTCGCAGAATACTTTGAATAAATATCATATAGTTAAAGCATCTGTTTTGAGTTGCTGCAAACTATTGAATTCATCGCTTGTAACCCATATATTCTATTGAGCCTTAAAAACTAACTGAATGTTAGGCTCAAAGCGCTATATTGCAAAACAGATAGTGAACATTCACCACAATAAATTGTTTTTTTATGCGGCTTCCTCTATGGTTTGCCGTGAATTTAATAGTCCCACAGGAGACAACTATGAAAGTAGCGGTATTAGGTGCTGCAGGCGGCATTGGTCAAGCCCTTTCCCTTCTATTGAAAACCCAGTTACCAGCTGGTTCTGAATTAGCTTTATATGATGTTGCACCTGTTGTGCCAGGAGTGGCGGTTGATTTGAGCCATATCCCAACAGACGTAAAAGTTGAAGGTTTTGGTAAAGATGACTTAGCAACTGCATTACAAGGTTGTGATATTGTTTTGATCCCTGCAGGTGTACCTCGTAAACCTGGTATGGATCGTTCTGATTTGTTCAATATCAATGCGGGTATCGTTAAAAACCTAGTTGAAGGTATTGCGGATAATTGCCCTGATGCATGTACATGTATTATTACTAACCCTGTTAACACTACTGTTGCGATTGCTGCGGAAACGTTAAAAGCTAAGGGTGTTTACAACAAAAACAAATTGTTCGGTGTCACCACTCTTGATGTTATCCGTTCTGAGACTTTTGTAGCTGAATTGAAAGGTTTGAGTACTACTAGCGTGCACGTTCCTGTTATTGGCGGTCACTCTGGAACAACTATTCTACCTTTACTTTCACAAGTTGAAGGTGTGACATTTAGCGATGACGAAATTGCAAGCTTAACAACTCGCATTCAAAATGCAGGAACTGAAGTTGTTGAAGCTAAAGCCGGTGGCGGATCTGCTACTTTGTCTATGGGTCAAGCTGCTGCAAGATTCTGTTTGTCGCTAGTTGCTGCAATGAAAGGCGATAACGTCGTTGAGTATACTTACGTAGAAACCAACTCAGACGACGCAGTATTTTTCTCTCACCCTGTAAGATTAGGTCCAAACGGCGTAGAAGAAATTCTATCCTACGGTGAGTTGAGCGAGTTTGAACAAAACGCTAAAGAATCAATGCTTGACGGTTTACGTGGAGATATTGAGTTAGGTGTTAAATTCGTAAACGGTTAATTATTTAACTAATTACCAAGCCTAACAAAAAAGCCCCTTGCAGTTACTGAAGTGACCCCCAATAGTTGGACATTCCAATTACTGGGGGTCTTTTTATGTCCAAACATCACAGAGTATTTAAGTTAAAGCTAGCGCGATTAGCGCAAGAAGAGAGTTCAAGAGTCTTAGGTTCA
>NZ_BAAGTF010000078.1:0-1495 GCF_054782055.1 Aliiglaciecola aliphaticivorans | reverse complement strand
TATAGTCTTTCAACCTTAATTATCTACACTTAGATTGTTTAGGTTATGTGCTCATTACATACGAATATTGAGCGATATTCATTTGATGATTTCTGCTTTTCTTTCGATGCAATGAGTCACTTTACTCATAACGAATACTCAGGGCTTGCCTTAAAAACGCTGTCTATATTTCTTTCGAAGAGTAAAGGATACATAACAAACTTCAACTATTGGAGATTTGTAATGAATGACGTGAAAACTAAATTCTCAATTTTTGTTGGTTTAGATTGGGCTAATAAAAAACATGATGTTTGTGTGCAAATAGGTAAAAGTAGGGAGCGTAGCTTTGAAGTTATTTCACACACGCCTGAATCCATAGATAGCTGGCTAAATGAGCTGCGTAAAGAGGCCAAGGGTAAAATTGCTGTCGCAGTCGAGTTGACTAAAGGCCCGATTGTATACGCACTGCAGAAGTACAGTTTCGTCACCGTCTTTCCAATCCACGGTCTAACACTTGCACGATATCGTCAGGCAATGTTTCCAAGTGGCGCTAAAGATGACCCTTCTGATGCTGAGTTAGCATTAGACATGATGCTCAATTATCCCGATAAAGTGAAACCGTTACGTCCAAGTAGTCACCAGACACGTACATTAGCGCTCTTAGTTGAGCAGCGGCGTTTGTTGGTTGACGATAAACGTCGAAATGTTAATCGGTTAATCAATTCACTGAAACAGTATTACCCTCAGCCGTTGGAGTGGTTCTCTCATAGAGATAGTGAATTGTTTTGTGACTTCTTAATAAAATGGTCTTCGTTACAAGCTGTTAAACGTGCCAGAACCAATTCAATTATTAAGTTCTTTCATGCTAGAGGTGGAAACGCAGTATCCAATACGGATAAGCGTGTTGAGGCAATAAATAAGGCCGTTCCGTTGACAGATGACCAAAGTGTTATTTTACCGCACAAGCTATTGGTGACAGCGCTTTGCAAACAAATACTTACGATCATTGAAAACACCAGAGTATATGATAAACAAATCAGTCAGTTATTTAACAGTATGCCAGATGCTGAGTTATTTGATTCTCTACCCGGCACAGGCTTGTGTTTGGCTCCTAGGTTATTGGCGGCATTAGGGGAGGATAGATCACGATTCAATAGCGCCCAAGAAATACAAAACTATGCTGGACTGTCCCCTGTAACGGAACGAAGTGGTCAAAAGAGTTGGGTACATTGGCGTTGGCAATGTTCCAAGTTCGTCAGACAAAGCTTTATAGAATGGTCAGCCAAAAGTATAAATCAATCATATTGGGCTGGTTTGTACTACGAGAAACAGCGTTCAAAAGGTAAGTCTCATCAATCGGCGGTGAGAGCACTTGCCTATAAATGGGTCAGAATTGTTTATAAATGTTGGAATACAAGAACTCCCTATGATGAGTCAAAGTATTTAAAAGCGCTGAAAGAGAGAAATTCTCCGCTATTGGCAACATAAAACACTTGTTGAATGACTCAGGGCGTGA
>NZ_BAAGTF010000077.1:0-1775 GCF_054782055.1 Aliiglaciecola aliphaticivorans | reverse complement strand
ACATGGTAGGGGAGCGTTGTGTAAGTGGCTGAAGGTAAGCTGTGAGGCTTGCTGGACATATCACAAGTGCGAATGCTGACATGAGTAACGATAATGGGGGTGAAAAACCCCCACGCCGGAAGACCAAGGTTTCCTGTCCCATGCTAATCAGGGCAGGGTAAGTCGGCCCCTAAGGCGAGGCAGAGATGCGTAGTCGATGGGAAACGGATTAATATTTCCGTACTTGGTATATCAGTGAAGGGGGGACGGAGAAGGCTAAGCAAGCTTGGTGTTGGTTATCCAAGTGAAAGTGCGTAGGGCGTTGAATTAGGTAAATCCGGTTCAACATGTACCTGAGACACGAGACGAGTCACCAAGGTGACGAAGTTGTTGATGCCATGCTTCCAGGAAAAGCCTCTAAACTTATGATATATCGAACCGTACCCCAAACCGACACAGGTGGTCAGGTAGAGAATACTAAGGCGCTTGAGAGAACCTGGGTGAAGGAACTCGGCAAAATCGTACCGTAACTTCGGGAGAAGGTACGCCCTTGTTTGTGATGGAACTTGCTTCCTAAGCGAACGAGGGCCGCAGTGAAATGGTGGCTGGAACTGTTTATTAAAAACACAGCACTGTGCTAAATCGAAAGATGACGTATACGGTGTGACGCCTGCCCGGTGCCGGAAGGTTAATTGATGGGGTTAGCGCAAGCGAAGCTCTTGATCGAAGCCCCGGTAAACGGCGGCCGTAACTATAACGGTCCTAAGGTAGCGAAATTCCTTGTCGGGTAAGTTCCGACCTGCACGAATGGCGTAATCATGGCCACGCTGTCTCCACCCAGGACTCAGTGAAATTGAAATCGCAGTGAAGATGCTGTGTACCCGCACCTAGACGGAAAGACCCCGTGAACCTTTACTACAGCTTGGCACTGAACATTGAATCTACATGTGTAGAATAGGTGGGAGGCTTTGAAGCACAGTCGCTAGATTGTGTGGAGCCGCCTTTGAAATACCACCCTTGTATATTTGATGTTCTAACATGGGTCCCTTATCGGGATTGTGGACAGTGTCTGGTGGGTAGTTTGACTGGGGCGGTCTCCTCCCAAAGAGTAACGGAGGAGCACGAAGGTTAGCTAATCACGGTCGGACATCGTGAGGTTAGTGCAATGGCATAAGCTAGCTTAACTGCGAGACAGACACGTCGAGCAGGTACGAAAGTAGGTCATAGTGATCCGGTGGTTCTGTATGGAAGGGCCATCGCTCAACGGATAAAAGGTACTCCGGGGATAACAGGCTGATACCGCCCAAGAGTTCATATCGACGGCGGTGTTTGGCACCTCGATGTCGGCTCATCACATCCTGGGGCTGAAGTCGGTCCCAAGGGTATGGCTGTTCGCCATTTAAAGTGGTACGCGAGCTGGGTTTAGAACGTCGTGAGACAGTTCGGTCCCTATCTGGTGTGGGCGTTGGATGATTGAGGGGAGCTGCTCCTAGTACGAGAGGACCGGAGTGGACGAACCGCTGGTGTTCGGGTTGTTTTGCCAAAGGCATTGCCCGGTAGCTACGTTCGGAATCGATAACCGCTGAAAGCATCTAAGCGGGAAGCGAGCCCCAAGATGAGTCATCCCTGACAGTTTAACTGTCCTAAAGGGTTGTTGAAGACTACGACGTAGATAGGCAGGGTGTGGAAGCGTTGTGAGGCGTTAAGCTAACCTGTACTAATTGCCCGTGAGGCTTAACCATACAACACCCAAATGTCTTTTATAAACGCGCGTTGCGCTGTCGTGATAATATGCT
>NZ_BAAGTF010000076.1:0-559 GCF_054782055.1 Aliiglaciecola aliphaticivorans | reverse complement strand
TCTGGTGCTGTAACTTCTAAGACCTCTATACCGCTTGATTGCATATAGCGAAGTAAACCTTGACCATAAGATCCTGAGCATTCAATTCCTATACGTGAGACTTTGCCGAATGATGACATCCACTTCAGCATCTCCTTGTATCCGTAGCGAGTCGTAGGAAAACTCTCATTTGAAAGCACTTGATTTGAATTATTAACTACCGCTGCAACGTGAATATCTTTATGGGTATCAACACCACCAACAACATATCCAGCTTCAATTATACTAACTTGACTCATTGTGTATCTCCATTGGCTTAAACAATATGGAAGAGAGCAGCAGACCGAATACTTGGACATGACAGTAATGAGATAATCACCAGGCCCTTCTTGAGTCACAAATATTGGCGAGGTTGCCCTCACCAAATAATGAAACCAGACAATCGACAGATCCAAGGAATGACACAAACGGTCGATCGGAATGAGGGTCAGAAAGTCCGGTACATTATTTGTACCATGTTTCTAGCATGAAACATTAATGGATGATTTACACTATTAAACAAGGCAAAGACATTATTACT
>NZ_BAAGTF010000075.1:0-637 GCF_054782055.1 Aliiglaciecola aliphaticivorans | reverse complement strand
TTGGTGATTGGAGCGCCGTTTATCGTCGCTTCAATTTGTGGTCGAAGAAAGGTTTATTAAATATGTTATTCAAAGAGTTAGCCAAACTATCTGATTATGACTGGGTCTTTGCTGATGGTTCGATTGTCAAAGCTCATCAGCATAGTACCGGAGCGGCTACTGCACATAATGAGTGCATAGGAAAGAGCCGAGGTGGTAACTCCACAAAAATACATTTAGCCGTGGATAGTGGTGGACTTCCAATTTATTTTGAACTATCAGAAGGCCAGAGAAACGACATAGCCCGGGCTCAAAGTCTGGTTGACCATTTAAGGGAAGTAAACATTTTCGTCGGTGACAAAGGATACGATAGTGATGCATTGAGGAAATATATTGAAGCAAAAGGAGGCGCTTCAGTCATACCCAAAAGAAATTATGGCCAAGATATAGACAAAGACAGTGTCGATTGGTGTCTTTATCAATATAGGCACTTAGTTGAAAACGCCTTTGCTCGTATAAAGCATTATCGTTCAATATCAACGAGGTATGAAAAGTTAGCAAGGAATTATGCCAGTATGGTTTCACTGGCATTTTCGATGATGTGGTTGCCGATGTATTGCTGAGTGAAATATGTACAGCAAAGATCAACAGGCCTTAG
>NZ_BAAGTF010000074.1:0-16582 GCF_054782055.1 Aliiglaciecola aliphaticivorans | reverse complement strand
TACAGTTGGGACGAAACCCACAGTGCTTTATGACGATTCAATGAGCCTGATGTTATCGATTACGTCAAATAAACAAGTTGTCGCTTCAGGTGAAGAGCATCGTTATGAATTGAGTTACGGTAATGTTTCCGGTAGTGCGGTACAAAATCTAGAACTTGACGTAGATTTACCCGATGGAGTGACTTTTGTGAGTGCCAGCGATGGTGGCAGTTATGTCAATGGTCAGGTGAGCTGGGATATTAATACGCTTAATAATGAAGATAGTGGTAAGCGGTATTACACTGTTAAGACTCCAGCTGATAAGTCGGATGGTTCAGTTTTGGTTAGTGAAGCAAATCTGCATATTGGAGGCCCGTCGATTGTAAGGGCTTCTGAAAGTATTGTTATTAAATCTGATGTTAATTTAGAGTTATCTGTGACTGCAAACGGTGATTTTTTACCTAATTCTACATCCTTGATATACCGTTATGTAATTGCAAATAAAGGCGATGTCTCTTTAACTGATGTCAACTTGAATATCATGAATTCAGTCGGTGCTGAATTTAATACAAATCAGACGTTACCAAAAATGACAGGCTGTTCTACATATTGTAACGCGGGAGAGTGGGCAACGTTAGCGATAGGCCAGTTAGATGCTGGTGAGAGTCGTGCACTTTTGGTCTATGTATACAATGATTCACCCTTAAAGGGCGCTCCTTGGATAAGCCATGCATTGCTAACAGAAAGTAGCGGAAGTTATTACGTAGGCACTAAGCCAACAGTTGTTTACGGGGGCGCTACTGACCTTAATCCAACGTTAGCAATTGAAGCTGATAAATTTAAGCTTCAAATTGGTGAAGAACAAACCTTCA
This sequence comes from Aliiglaciecola aliphaticivorans, assembly GCF_054782055.1. Classification (NCBI taxonomy): domain Bacteria; kingdom Pseudomonadati; phylum Pseudomonadota; class Gammaproteobacteria; order Alteromonadales; family Alteromonadaceae; genus Aliiglaciecola; species Aliiglaciecola aliphaticivorans. The sequence goes on along the minus strand of NZ_BAAGTF010000074.1, from coordinate 15,731 downwards.
AAATGACCTTAGGAAATGTAACTGGAAGTGCTTTAAGTAATGCAGTTATGAGCATGGAGGTTCCTCAGGGATACAAATATGTTTCGGCTACAGGGTTGAAAGTTACTAAGGGAAGAATGATTTATTGGCCCATTGGTAATTTAGATAATCAACGCTGGTTAGATGAGTCCGTGGTTTTGCGTCTGGCAACAGGTTCGGAGCCTGGTGATATTTTGAATTTGGACGTACAACTTAGAAACGGTGATGATGAAAGTTATGTGGCAAAAGCATCTATCTCTACTGTTGTTCAGGATCTTAGCGGATTGGATCTTGATATTGAAAGTAGTTACGTATCGCCACTTGCGCCTTCAACCTCTATGAACTTAGATTTTGAAACAACAAATGAAGGTGACCTACAGTTAGCGGACATAAATCTTAATGTTATGGTACCTCAATATACAACTGCTCCTGAGTTATCTGCTGGAGTAACAAGTTGTAGTTCTAATTCGTGTGAATTTGGTGAATGGGCTACTTGGGACCTTGGGAACTTAGACCCTTTGAGTTCGTCACTCAACACTATTTCACCGGTGATCTACTCATCAAGTTACTATGCTCCTCTAGATGGTACTATCTTGACTTCATATATTTATCTTTCGCAGGGATCGTTACCTAAAAGTGATATTGTCTTTAGCAGAAGTTGGGGAGTAGGAAGTGAATTTGTTGTTAACCAGACCCATGATAGTGATGGTGATTTAATACCTGATTGGTGGGAAATGCACTTTGATCTTGACCGTTTATTATTGGCTGATGCCGTTTTAGATGCGGATCTTGATGGATTAACAAACTTGCAGGAATATCAAGCTAACACTAACCCTAATAATATGGATACAGATAACGATGGTTACTTGGATGGTGAGGATGCTTATCCTACTGATCCAGAACTATGCTGTGAAATACTGAGCGAGGCCAGAAACGACGTAGACGGCGATGGTAAATCAGATTTATTGTGGCGCAGTGAAGCGCGAGGTTGGAATTATCTTTGGGCAATGGATGGGGTTAAGACGAAGTTAGCCCGTCCAATTAATGTAGTCCAAGGAGCCGGATGGTTAATGGCGGGACAGGGAGATTATGACGATGACGGCATGTCAGATATTCTGTGGCGTAATACATTAACGGGTCAAAATTTCATTTATTTAATGGAAGGTCTGAGTATTAAAGCACGTCAGGTGCTTAACTATGTGTCAGCCCCGCAATGGGAAATTCGAGGAAGTGGTGATTTTAATGGCGATGGCAAAGGTGACGTGATGTGGCGTCGAGTAGACCGAGGAGATACCTGGTTCTATATGATGGACGGGTTGAGTATAGGTGTTAATCAACCGTCATTGTGGGTAACGGACTTAAATTACAAGATAGCCGCGATAGGCGACATTAATGGTGATGGTACCGATGATGTTATTTGGCGTAATCAAGTAACGGGTATCAACTATATCTGGGTAATGGAAGATGGCGAGATAGGCAACCGGTATGTATTAAATACAATTAATGGAGATTGGACGATAGCGGGCTCAGGAGACCTAGATGGAGATGGCACAGATGACATCGTTTTACGAAATCAAGTTGATGGACGCAACTGGGCGTATTTAATGGAAGATGGCCAAGTTAAAACCAGTCAATTGATTAATACGGTAGGGGATACAAACTGGCAAATCGCGAACATGGGAGACTATGATGGTGATGGTAAGACGGATATTCTGTGGCGTAATGAAAAGGATGCACGCAATCTAGTGCACCTAATGAGCGGCTTGACGATTAAGGACCGTGGAGTGTTGAGGTCTACGGATAGTACTTGGACGTTGGCGAAATAAATAACAGTTTTAAAGTGTCATTGAGCCGTCTTTTTAAAGACGGCTCAAGTTTTATGAGTGTTAGAATATAGCAAACAGATATGAGATTGAGATGGCTTAAATCAACATTTTGAATGCTTGATATAATGAAGTGTGTACTCACAATTGCATATTCTTGATTAGCAGGTAGTAACATTATATAGTTGACAAATAGGATTTTTTGTAAAAGGGAAATATATGGTTCACCGTTTTTATGTTTTTTTAATATCAATTTGCTTTTTGACGGTCAATAGTTCAAACGTGAATGCAGATGTTTTTGGATTGCAGTTTTCAGAAGAAAATATTGCAGGAAAGACATTCGTTTACACTGCGGAAACGCAACCTACCTTTACCCCTCGGTATTTTGAAACAATTAGCTTTCATACAGATCACTCTGCCAGTGTAACGAAAACCTATATGAATGGTGAAGTACCGTACAATGAAAGTTTAACTTGGGTAATAGATGACGGGGAATTGGTCCTTGAATCAGGCATAGCAAGCAGTTCTGTTGCAATTAATTATAGTTATACGTTTTTATCTGATATTTGGGGAAGTGAGACTGCAGCGGAATTATTTTCACTTTATCAGCAAGGCATAATTGAACAGCAGCTTGAAATTAAAACTAATCTGCAAACGGTTTATACAATTGCGTCTGATCTTGGTAACGAAATTGAAATAATTAAAAACGATAAAACAATCTATACTTTCGTTTTACCTGAAAATGTGGATTTCAGCAATAATCGTATGGGCGTAGTTGAAAATAGCAGTGCAGGTAAATTCTTTACCTCTATCAAAGATGATATGGGGCTATTTAATGAGTCAAATATTATTGGGAAATGGGCGATTCCATATACCTATTCTATCAATTCATTTTATAATGGAAGTGAACCTGAAGCGTCTTTTACAATAGATGAAATCACACTATCTATTGGCGGCACTGCATCCACACATTATGGGGATGAAGACCTAACTTGGCAGTTGTCTAACGGTGCATTGTCTATTATTTCTGGAGATAAAACAGTTGTTTATAATCCATTTATGGTTAACGCTAAAGAGTACGTTGTATTTATTCAGGAGTTAATCGCAGAAGAAGTTCAATTTGAGATCGTGTCTACAATAGCAAAGTTTGATGACTCATATTCCTTGCTGACTGAGAATTTAATTACTGATTTTCCACTAGTATATAATTCCGATATTAATTCTCATAATGCGTCATATTGGCAAGATGGAATTCGAAAGTTGGAAAGTGGGTGTTGTTTTGCTCATCAATTTTTAGATAATGGTGAAGTGCGATTTGGAATTACAGCAAGTGACGATCAATTTAGATTACCGTACCTAAGTGATTACGCAGTTTCTGGTAATAAGATTACAATAAATAGATATCTAGATGGATACTTTACTCTACATGAGAGAGTTTGGAGCGTTATATCTGTTGATGAGTACGGACGCGCACTTGTCGTGGACTCTGACTATGTCGAAAATGAATTCTCGGAGGGTTTTAATATTAAGCCTCGCATTGGAATTTACTCATTAGTTAATCTTAGCGATTATCCTGAGAGCTACAATAATACAGAGCGCCCTTACGATACCGATAGCGATTTTGATGGTGTCTTAGATACGTTTGATGAAGATGATGATAATGATGGCATAACCGATAGCTTTGATGCATTCCCTGTAGATCCTAATGAGCATACTGATACCGATTCAGATGGTATTGGTAATAATGCTGATCCAGATGATGACAATGATGGCGTGTTAGATGAGGATGATGCTGCACCATTAAATCCTTTAATCAGTGTGTTTGAACCTAAAAACGACGTAGATGGCGATGGTAAATCAGATTTATTGTGGCGCAGTGAAGCGCGAGGTTGGAATTATCTTTGGGCAATGGATGGTGTTAAGACGAAGTTAGCCCGTCCAATTAATGTAGTCCAAGGAGCCGGATGGTTAATGGCGGGACAGGGAGATTATAACGATGACGGCATGTCAGATATTCTGTGGCGCAATACATTAACGGGTCAAAATTTCATTTATTTAATGGAAGGTCTGAGTATTAAAGCACGTCAGGTGCTTAACTATGTGTCAGCCCCGCAATGGGAAATTCGAGGAAGTGGTGATTTTAATGGCGATGGCAAAGGTGACGTGATGTGGCGTCGAGTAGACCGAGGAGATACCTGGTTCTATATGATGGACGGGTTGAGTATAGGTGTTAATCAACCGTCATTGTGGGTAACGGACTTAAATTACAAGATAGCCGCGATAGGCGACATTAATGGTGATGGTACCGATGATGTTATTTGGCGTAATCAAGTAACGGGTATCAACTATATCTGGGTAATGGAAGATGGCGAGATAGCTAACCGGTATGTGTTAAATACAATTAATGGAGATTGGACGATAGCGGGCTCAGGAGACCTAGATGGAGATGGCACAGATGACATCGTTTTACGAAATCAAGTTGATGGACGCAACTGGGCGTATTTAATGGAAGATGGCCAAGTTAAAACCAGTCAATTGATTAATACGGTAGGGGATACAAACTGGCAAATCGCGAACATGGGAGACTATGATGGTGATGGTAAGACGGATATTCTGTGGCGTAATGAAAAGGATGCACGCAATCTAGTGCACCTAATGAGCGGCTTGACGATTAAGGACCGTGGAGTGTTGAGGTCTACGGATGACACCTGGAGCTTAGCTAAGTAGGTTTGTTGAAAGGGGACTCGAGTGAAAGTACAAAAAAGTGTAAGTGTTAGCATTTTGATTTTGACTATTATGGTAGGTGTTTTGTTTTGGAAGCAAGAACATTTATCAGAGCCAATCTCCTCTGTAGATCATTCAAGTGAACAAAAAGGTAAAAAAGTAAAATTAGATATAAACAATACTAAACCGGAAGAAAGTATAGTAACTGATATTTTATCTAATGATGCTCCAAAATTGGATTCGAAGGTAACAGAATCAAATTTACCTGATTTATTAGTAAGAGATGAAAGTCTAATTGCTGAATTAGAAGAAGAAATGCAATTTAAAGAAAAAGGTGAAGGTGATTTTGCTTATATGTCTCCTGAAAATGAAACGATACAAAAAGTAGGGGTCGAGTTTCCAGCTGTTGAGCCAGAAGATCCCATTGCCACTCTTGGAGAAGATGCGATTGGGTTAGAGGTATTAGGTGTACCTTTTAACGAAGAAATTGAAAAATAGGGTGTAGTAACTCAGACCTGACAGTTACTTATTTTTATATTTGTTGTGCTACAATTTTTTCAGATGTTATTATATCAGGATCATAAGTGATTAGGTTTCCTTTATCACGTTGTAACAGCAGTAAGTTTATAAAGTCATTAATTTCTAAATCTGCTTTTTGATTTATCAAGTTCTTTAAATCGTAGTTCCACCATTGTAATTCTTGTAGTTGTCTTATTTGGTTTTCAGTAAAACGATATCTAATAACCTTTGCTGGAGAGCCTCCAACAATAGAATAGGCTGGGACATCTTTTGTTACCATGGACTTCGCTGCTAGAATTGCACCATCTCCAATTTTAATACCTCTGGACAAACTAACATCTTCACCGATCCAAACATCATTTCCTATTGTTATGCTCTTCGAATTGGCTATTTCATCATTGTCTACTTGGAAGTTTGCAATCTCAGGGTTATCTTGAAAATACATTTTACATGCAATAGCTTTGTTATCGTAAGTGATATTAGAAGTTGTAAACCTGCTTATTGGATGATTTACACCTAAAACCCTTACTCTAGCACCAATAGAACAATACCGACCTACCTGGGTATTGGGAGCAAATACACTTCTTGAAAATGAGAAAGAACCAATAGAAAATAAAAAACTGCCATTAATATACGAACTATAAGGTTCTAATTTAACATTATTCGTAAAATGTAAGTTCTCTCCCTTTCGGAATCTTCCCTCAACCTTATCGTTTCCAATGGCAGAAAAGTAAACTCTATTTTTATTAAAAAAGGATAAAAGCTTGTCAGAAACTTGTATTACAGCCATTTTAATACTCAGGTTAATCTATATAAATACTATTTTTCTTTTGAACATCTGACCAGTGGTCAGTCTTTTTGTGCTTTAACTCGTTAACTAGCTCAAAATATTGTCTAAGGTCTTTTTGAGCATAAATTTCACAGCTAGAGTCATCAGGAGTCTGATCTGTAACTACATTAAATGAAAACGGTCCGGTAGCTTTCCATACATCTTGGTAGCGTCGAGTAGTTAAGTTATCAATTACTTTATCCCAAATATTTGAGATAATAGAGCTATTAGGTGGAGCTATAATTAAACCATTCCATACTCCACCATGCCATTTACGCATTAAAATAGTCTTATTTGAATCACCTATTAATGGTTCGATAGGAGCTTTACATCGGGTGGCCATATCTATGTAAATCCCTCCTTTTGACAGGGTGTAAGCCAATCGAAATATATCCGATTGCATAGCTGGAATAGCTGCGGATAAAAAGAGATTTTGAGTATGAGAACCAAATTTGGAACAGATAAAGTCCGCTGCTTTTTCAAAGTCGAATATTTCGTAGTCTAAAGCTGGGTTATGTGTAGTCCAAGTATTTTTCAATTCCTCAATGTCATCTGGTAAAGGAAATGTATTCCAATATTGTACGAGCTTTCTAGGAACCATATTTACCCCTAATAAATGCATCGTTGTCATCGTATATTCTAAAAAAGATTTTTACAATTTCTTCTGGTAAGTATAATTTTGTACCTTTAGTTTCAAGTTTATCATTAGAAAAGTCTACTTCAACGCCTTTGAATTCCTCTATAATTGGGAAATCAAAACCCACCCCAGGGTTCAAAGCGGGAATAAACTGATTCAAAGGTTCTTTCTGCTTAACACCTAACTTATCTAAGCTGTAATTTATATTCACAGTTTCTAGTATTCTGCGTGCATATTCTTTAATCAGAAAGTGACTTGGATGATTGAAAGTGAAAAATAGTCTCTCGTTTTTTAAATTATTTGAGATAAAATCCACGATTGGTACATCTACATTCTGTTCCCTATTAGACAATTCTGACAGAGATTGTTTAACAATTTGGTTATATTCAGCTTTGTTGTAAGAAACGTTAAAAAGTAATTTTGATGCTTCTAAAGTGGTTTTTTTATCTAACCAAGCCTTAACAATAGTTGAATTATGGTAGTCACCCATTGGCCCCTTCAAAGTTCCTTTTCCAGGTATTCGAATATACATCCAATCTGGTGTATACCCAGAATAAAATAGATTTAAAATGGTACAAATTTTATCGGAAAATAGAGTTTTCAAGTGGTTTGTTTGGATGTATTTACAGGGGTAATTATCGGCAATAAGTTGTGTTACGATTAGGTCAGCTTTCTCAAATAATTCAAAAGTCTCAACCTTATTTTCCTCTTTCAAGAGATGGACAATAGGAGTACCAATCACTTCCACTTCATCAGAAATAAATTCTATTACTTGTTTTAAAGGCCTTGCTTGGCAATTACCAACAATAACTATTTTCCGTCTGTTCATTTTACACTTTCCCAAAGTTGACAGGCCCTGTTATACAATGCCAAATCATCTGCATTAACCTCTAACAAATGGTTGAATAGATCTTGACCAATTGTATTTTGTAACTTAGATAATTTCTCATCAATAGAGAGCGATGCATTTTGAGATACATTTTGTGTAGTAGGTTTCAGATTGAGATTATGAAATCCTTCTTTATTCAACCAATTAGTTAATTTTATTACGGAATCTGAAAATTTTTCAACCATGCCAAAGTAAGGCAAGTTTTCAATGGCAGATATAGCTCTAGCTAACTCACCACCTTGTGAAAGTGGATACATCATTGCAAAACGACTAGATTGAAAGTTTCGACACTGTCTATCATGAGGCATAGAAAGGCGAGTTTCAATATAACCTGCTAGTGTTGTATTGCGCGCTAAAACGGCGCCAAAAGTATCACTTTTCTGTTCGTTTTCAAATGAATAAGCCGATACTATTCTATCTATCGGATGACGTAAAAAAATGACAGGGTAAACAGTTATGTTTTCTATATCCGGTGTCGGTAGGAAAGCACTATGTGAAGAGAAACACTTCACTTGAGGATTGTTTTTTATCCATGAAGTTAATTGTTTTGTATTGGTTTCCTTATGTCCTGGAAACTCTCTCGTTGCCCACTCATCTTTTGATAACTGGGCCTTAAACGCCGCATCCAATGAGGTGCCGGCATTTTTAAATAGGTGATAATGTAAAATTACTTTTCTCATAAAACATTCAACTTAAAAATAGTTTAACTTTGTTGTTTATTGCTGATTTGAACTAGTAAAAAGGTCAACACTTGCAAAAATTTCAGCAAATTTGTTTAAACCATTCTGTTTTGAATACTGTTCATTAACAAGTCGTTCTTCTGCTTGTGAAAATTCATTCCAGATTTTAGGATTATCATATAAGTCTATGATTTTTTGGTTCCACTCTTCTGGTGTGTTTGCAATATGACAAGATATACCTTTACTGAGCCCAGTCCCTTCGGCGGCAACTTCAGTTAAGACACAGGGTACCTGATAAGCCATCGCTTCTAAAACCTTTCCCTTTATACCTGAACCTGATAGAAGAGGGGCTACAAAAACTCTGTGCTTGTGGAATACATCGTCTAGGCTTTTAGCAAACCCGACGATTTCAATATTTTCGCACTCATAGTCATCGAAGGACTTAGGCATTTTACTGCCGTAAACATACAGTTTTATATCTGGACGGCTTGTTTGCAGTAAAGGCATGATTTTTTCTACTAAATATTCTACTGCCTCTACATTTGGTTGGTGGCCATAACCTCCAAGAAATGCTATTCCTTCTCGTTCTTCGAAACTAGGACCTGCAGTTTTACTTTCGAGTACCCAGGGGGTTATATGGAAGTTTCCTTGCTCCAATATATGAGATGCAATAACAGCATGCTCTGTGTTGTTATAACATAAGATAGCGTCTACTTTTCTGCATATATCCAATTCATCTTCACGAGTTTTTATCGCTTTTGATATATCTTCATCATTTTTTGCTGAGCGTATTTCTCGCAAGAAATGTAGATCTGCGTTATTAAACAGTATTGGTATAGATGGTTGAAGACTCTTTATTCTGTCGACAAAGCTCTGTGCAACGTAATATCGAGTAATATAAACAGCATCCATCTCTTTTAAACGCTTTGCTAACATACTATCAATAGATATATAAAAAGGCGCATAGAGCACTTCGACTCCCATTTTTTGAAGCTTGGTAGTCAATTCCCCTAAGTGAGCAAGATTGTCTGTTGTAAACGTCACTTTAAAGCCCAGTGATTGCATCAACTTTATTTCTTGAATGGCGGCATATGATCCTGCATCTCTGCTAGGATCAGGTGCTGTGTAATCAATAACTAGAATGCGCTTTTGAATATTACGATCTTTTTCAATCTGCAAGTTCTCAATACTTGCTTGTCCATTGTATCTTACTTCTGATGACCAGCGCTTTGCGAATTTGTTGAAATTAACTACTTGGTTTTTCTTAACTCCACTATTGAGGTCTCTACCATTAGTCATTCCTTCGAAATGAAATACCTCTGAGCTAGGAACATATAGCGTTGAATATCCTGCTTCGCGCACTTTGAATGCTATATCAGTGTCTTCAAAATATGCTGGGGCTAAATAATCACTAAAACCTTCAACTTTGTCCCAAATATCTCTTCGAATACAAAGTGAAGCTCCACTTAAATAATCAGCATGGCGCACATAGTTATATTCCGGCTTATTTGGATTGTCACCGTTTCCTACATTCCAAGGATTGCAAGAAGCCCAAACGATTCCGCCAGCTTCTTGTAATGTTCCATCTTCGTTAAGGAGCTTGCTTCCCACAATGCCGCAATCGTCATTCGATGAAATAATTTCGATTAATTCATCTAACCAACATGATGTGACTTCTGTGTCATTATTTAAAAATAAAAGATACTCTCCTTGGCAAATTTCTGCTGCTTTGTTGCAGTTGCGAAGGAACATTAGATTTTTTTCATTTCGGGAGACTATCAGGTTTTCTATATAAATTTCTGCCTCTTCTGTTTCATCAGTAGAACAGTCATCCGCTAAGATCACTTCAAATGGTGTTTTGTTGTAAGCAAGTATTAGTGAGGCAATACAATGATAAGTTAATTCAAACTTATTATAAGCGGGAATAATTATGCTTACCAAAGGTTTATCGAATTTAGGTAAGCTTAGTTTGGGGTATTCTTTTCGATTATTCCAACCCTCACACAAAACGCTATGAGCATTATGAATATTGTTAAGAGTAGCCAAATCTAACTTTTCATCGAACCACAATTTTAGTGATTCATATCGAAACGCGGCTTGCGCGCAGTCGCTAATTAATCGTGTTGCCTTGTGAGGGTTTTTAAGGTGCTCTCTGGGTGTAATTATCGGAGAAAATTTTGCATGTCCTTGCCATAAAGCGTTAGAGCTGCCCTCTAACCCTATGGTGTACAGTCGTTCAATTCCATCTAATAATTCAGTTGGAATTGAAACTGATACTTGGTTATTACCTGTAACTACGTTCAGATGTTGGAAATAAACGAGTTTATTTCCGGCATTTAGCTGCAAACGAAGATTTGGGTATGCTTGGTCCGACTGAACATTAAAAATAAAGTTGAAAGAATCTTTAAACTTTAAATCCATTTCAAATGTGGGTTCTGTCCTTTCAAAAAGGAAGCTATTACCTTCTACTTTGTCACCAGTTTCTGAACACAATCTAATTGAAAGTTCACCATATTCAGTTATTTTATCGTCGATGAAAACTCGAAATGCATGACAACCATCGGTAAACCCTGCATCTTTTAGATCCTGTCTGAAAAGGGTCGCTTCACCAGTACCTATAACTTTGCCATTGATTTCTATTTGAAAAGAAGACGATTCTGATGAGGGAGTGTTATTGAAATACCAACCAGAAAGAAATCCTGCGGTGAAGTCTTCAATCACAAACTGTGCTGTTTCAGACATCCTTTACCTACTTAATTAATGATTTAAAAACCGACGTAATGTATCATTTATAAAATCCATTCAGAAGAGCTGTCAGTGAAATTTCTTGTAATTTAATACCCTTAGCGTTGAATTAAAAACCTTTAAAAATATAAAAAGGTTAAATAGTTGCTATTAACGCTATTCCGGTAGATGAGAATTTGAAATATAAATCAGTTTGGTAGTTATGATGGGGTATCTATTATGTTGTACTTAGGAGTTAATAACTTTGCTTAATCGGCTTAAAAATTCGTTAAAAAGGAAATTATCTAAAGATGCACTGTTACACGTGGATTTTATCATCAGCCAAGGGAATATGGTTTTAATACTAGGATGGGCGGCACATAAAAGTGCGAGTCTTAGTGCTAATATGATCGAAGCCCATTTTAACGGGCAAAAGTTAGAACTTGATTTGTTCACCTTTTCTAGAAGCGATGTGGTTCAACGATTTCAGTTACCTAGCGATAGCAGTTGCCTTGGATTTTTAGCTGTGCTCTCAGGAGTTTCTGGTGATTTAGATAATATATCTCTAAGCCACTCTCAAACCCAGTTTGGTATGTCGAAGTTGAATTTTAAGCAAGCAAATAACGTTACTGAAATCTTAAGCCATGTTCCCGTTCGCCAAGAAGAAGCAAAGAAGTTTGTAGAAAATTATGGAATATCTTTAACGGGTTCTAATTCATCCAGTAGTCTGATAATAAGAAATCGAGACAAAGACGTTGAAAAAATAAAAAGCATTTTGCAGGGAGTTGATATTACTAAAGTAGGTGCTTTAGAAACTTTACATTCTGAAGCGTTACCAGAAATTCATCGCATTTGGAAAGCCAAGCAATCTAAGAATAACAACCGAGAATTAAAGGTTTTTGGTGATGAAATTGACGAGCCGAAAGTGAGCGTTGTCATTCCTCTTTATGGCCGTTACGATTTTATGCAGCATCAGTTAGCTAATTTTGCTGCGGATCCTTTTATGTCTGCAGTGGAAGTTATTTATGTACTCGATGATCCCGCATTACAACGGGAAGTTTTGATTACTGCCCATGGCTTATTTAAAACGTTTAGACACCCGTTTAAGTTAGTTTTGTCTGAACGTAATCGAGGTTTTGCCGGTGCCAATAATTTAGGTGTGGAATTTGCCACATCAGAGCATTTATTGTTACTTAATTCGGATATTTTGCCAAAGCAAAATAGATGGCTTGAAGTTTATCTGGAGCAGTTCTCGTCAATAGATGATGCCGGAATTATGGGGGCAACGCTTACCTATGAGGATGAAACAATTCAGCACGCAGGAATGGAATTCAGAGAAGACTCCCACTATCCAGGAATTTGGATGAATCACCATCCATTTAAAGGCGTACCAGTGGATTTAGTGCCATTGGAAGATGTTTTCCCATCTCCAATTACAACGGGCGCTTGTATGCTAATGACTACAAAATTATATAGGGAGTTAGAAGGCTTTGACCCTATGTATGTGTTGGGAGATTTTGAGGACTCAGACCTTTGCTTAAAAGTTATCGACAGGGGCTTTAAAGTGTATGTATCTGGAAAAATCAAACTCTATCATTTGGAGCGTTTATCCCAAGATTTAGTGGATAGTGGAGATTGGAAATTTAAATTGACCTTAGCAAATGGAGCATATCAAGCAAATAAGTGGCGTAATTTGATTCAGGAGGTCTCTGCATGAGTAGTTTACAAGGGAAGCGCTTATTAATCATTTCTCATGGTCACCCAGACCTGAATAAAGGCGGTGCTGAGATGGCTGCCTACAATATGTTTCAGGAACATCTGAAGCAAGGTGTCGACGCCTATTTTCTAGCACGGACCGATCAGACTCCCCACGGCGGTGCTGCTTTTTCACAGAGAAATAGTGCTCGTGAAATCTTATTTCACACGACTATGGATGATGGCTTTTTATTTTCAAACATCAAAACTCGGCATATGTGGCAGGAGTTTAGAGACTTACTGTTACTTATCAAACCCGATGTAGTTCATTTACATCACTACTTCTTACTGGGAATTGAGATACTTGAAGAAATTAAACTGTCTTTACCAAATGCTAGGATTGTTCTTACTCTTCATGAATATTTAGCCATTTGTCACAACAAGGGATTGATGGTTAAAACCAATGGTAAACTTTGTTATAAAGCCACTTCACGAGATTGCCATAGCTGTTTCCCTGAAAAACAGCCAGGAGATTTCTTTCTTCGTGAAAAATACATTAAGCGTCTTTTTCAAAATGTTGATCACTTTGTCTCTCCATCAGCTTTTTTAGCCAAACGCTATATTGATTGGGGGATTGACGAAAGTACAATTTCTGTCATTGAGAACGGCCAAAATTGCATTCAAAAAAATACAACCGTAAGTCAAGCGGATAATGATTTCAGACCAGTAAAATTCGCTTTCTTCGGTCAGATTAACCCCTACAAAGGAATTGATGTGTTGATAGGCGCACTAGCGGGGTTAACTAAACAAGTTAAAAAGCAAGTTGTGATAGAAATTCATGGTGCCAATTTAGAGCATCAAACAGGAAGTTATCAGCAAAAAGTTAAAACTCTGATGAATAAATATGGAGCCCGTGTGCATTTTCATGGCGCTTATGAACCGCAGGAGATGCCGTCTATCTTGTCTTCAGTTGATTGGGCTGTTGTACCATCGATTTGGTGGGAAAACTCTCCCATGGTGATTCAAGAGGCATTCAATTGCGGTGTACCTCTAATTGTGAGTGATATTGGTGGTATGAAAGAAAAAGTTGAAGATGGTGTTGACGGGTTGCATTTCAGACATGGTAGCCCATTTGATTTAGCTGATAAAATGAGTTTGTGTGTAAATGATAGGCGTCTACGAAATCAACTGGCAGCTAATATTAAAGCTCCTATGAGTATCGAAGAGTGTGTAGACCGGCATTTATCAATATATTGCTAGTTTGTTTTTAGCATTGTTCTTTGTGTTTTTGGAATGTAACGGTAATTTAAGGGATTAGAGCTGAATGCTGCGAAGAATCAAGCAAGCCATTGTTCATAAGTGTGCGACTCAAAAAACAACAGGTTTTATCGTTGAGCGACTTGACTGCAATCAAATATCTGGTTGGATTGTTCCCCAAAATGATGACAACCCGAAGGAGTGTAATTTTCAGGTAATTGAAAGTGGTCGGGTAATTGACATAAAAGTGCGTTTGTTTCATCGAGCTAACTTTGAGGCACAAAACGCTGCGAACCTGTTCGGTTTCAGGATCAGTTTCAAACAACAACTTGTGGATTTATCAGCTACCTCTTTCTTTTATATTGATGGGCAAAATAGGCTCGAACCACATTTTCTTGCTCAAGTGAGCGTTGCCTTAGCTGAGCCTTCATGCTCAGTGTACTTCCTGAATAAAATGGTTTCCCAGAAACTAGTAAATGCTGAAACTTTACCCTCTAAGGAAGCTTTAACTCTTCTAAACTCCTCAGAATCGGGTAAAAATGAAAATATCGAAGAAAAAATGACGGAATTACTTTGTAAGGATATTTCAGCATTTCATCTGCAGGCTGGGTTGAAATCTAAAAGTGGTGTTGCAATTACCGGAAAGTCAGGTCATCTTTTTCTTCATGGTGGCTCTAACAAGGTTGATGAGTTATTTCAGAACAATGATATTCATATAGAGAAAGTCCCAAAGTGGTTAGCGTTATTTTCAACCAGAAAAGAAAGAGCAGAAGAAGCAAATTATTGCTATGTTCAGTTTGTCATCCCCGAAAAACAAACCTTAATGACCCAACACTATTATCGGAATATTGACGGTCCTTCTCAATTGCTTAAATCAATAGAAGAATCAGATCGCAGTTTTTATTTCTCAATGGTTGACGCTTTTGCAGAGTACGATGGGAGCGATTTGTTTTTTAAGACAGATAGTCATCTAAATGCAAAAGGTACATATTATTTATTCAAAGAGCTCGTGAAGTATTTGGGCTTAACTTTAGATTCAGAACCTCAGTTTAGAGTTTCAAAACAATTAAGTGGTGATTTGGGCAGAAAGTATTACCCATTTACGTTTTGGGAAGAGTTTGAGACAACTAATGACATACCCAAGTTTGATCGCCAAGTGAAATATAAATTTATTCCTGCTAACAAAGCCCACATGGGAAGGCATATACATTGGGTTAATCCAGACGCTATTTTCGAAAAAAAGGTGTTGATTTTTGGGAACTCATTTTGTGAAATGGGAACTAAACAACATCACTTAACTTGGTGGTTTTCACAATATTTCTCAGAATGTCAATTTGTGTGGTCTGGTGATTTTAACAATAAACTTATCGATAAATTTCAACCTGATATTGTCATTGGGCAATCAATAGAAAGGTTTCTTAGACTTGTGCCTAATTATTAGTCTTTTTCATATCCATCGCTAGCGACACATTCATTCGCTAGCATTTTTCTGCGAGAAGTGCGTTTCGCACTCGCCAATAATAGAGTTTTCAATGAAACAATTAATCTTACATGTCGGTTTACATAAAACCGGAACATCTTCTATTCAATCTTTCCTAATGAAGAATATTGAGATACTAAAAGAACAGGGAACCGCAGTTTATACCCGAAAAGGTAAGGCGGGAGTCCACTGGGTTCCTGCGATGATCAAGAATAAACAGCCTCATCAGGTGAAAATGGTTGCAGACTTCGTGCGTTCAGAACTAGCCAAGGATGACGTTAACCAAGTAATTATTTCGTCCGAAAACTTTACCCAAACAAAACAAGTTAAGGCTATTTGCAATCTGAGGTTGGATCATGAAGTATCCTATAAAATAGCATAACCCTTCTTTTGTGCAAAACTTGGTTGACTACACTCTATTGCATAATGTATTGTTTTGTGCAAAAGATGGTTGGA
>NZ_BAAGTF010000073.1:0-510 GCF_054782055.1 Aliiglaciecola aliphaticivorans | reverse complement strand
TGAAGTGACCCCCAATAGTTGGACATTCCAATTACTGGGGGTCTTTTTATGTCCAAACATCACAGAGTATTTAAGTTAAAGCTAGCGCGATTAGCGCAAGAAGAGAGTTCAAGAGTCTTAGGTTCAAAGTTTGAAGTACGCTCTAATCTTATTCGTTATTGGTCTCTGGTGTATCGTATCAATGGCTTTGATAGTTTTGTTCATAAGCAACTTCCTTACTCCTTCGAATTTAAACTTAATGTGCTTAAAACAATGAGAGGTAATAAATGGTCTCTCAGTTACACTAGCGCGTATTTCGATTTATCCTCACCAGGCATATTATTCCAGTGGCAAAAGCTTTATGCTCACGAGGGTATAACCCGTTTAAAACCACAAAAAAAAGGTAGGCCTCGCGTGACTAATCATTCTTCAACTTCTAAACCATCAGCAGAAATGTCTGAAAAAGAGCTCAGGGAAGAATTGGATTATTTACGTGCAGAGAATGCCGTCTTAAAAAAGTTAGAAGCCTTG
>NZ_BAAGTF010000072.1:0-578 GCF_054782055.1 Aliiglaciecola aliphaticivorans | reverse complement strand
CTGTATCTTGCCTTGAGCTCTTCGACAACTATCGTCTTGTCTTTGCTTTTTTCTTTCTGGCTTGAGTCAAGGCTTCTAACTTTTTTAAGACAGCGTTCTCTGCACGTAGATAATCCAATTCTTCCCTGAGCTCTTTTTCAGACATTTCAGCTGATGGTTTAGGAGTTGAAGAATGATTAGTCACGCGAGGCCTACCTTTTTTCTGGGGTTTTAGACGGGTTATACCCTCGTGAGCATAAAGCTTTTGCCATTGAAATAAAATACCAGGGGATGATAAGTCGAAATAGGCGCTAGCATATGTCAGTGACCAATGATTCGCAGACATAGTTTTGAGTACATGCAGTTTAAATTCAAAGGTGTAAGGCAATTGCTTATGAATAAAACTATCTAAGCCGTTGATGCGATAAACACGAGACCAATATTGAATGAGTTTAGGCTGTACTCCAAACTTCGCCCCTAAAACAACGGAACTCTCTTCTTGCGCTAGCTGCGCTAGTTTTAACTTAAATGCTCTGTGATGTTTGGACATAAAAAGACCCCCAGTAATTGAATAGTCCAACTATTGGGGGTCACTTCAA
>NZ_BAAGTF010000071.1:0-961 GCF_054782055.1 Aliiglaciecola aliphaticivorans | reverse complement strand
GTAAGCGTTCGCCAATCCCACCTAGCGTTTAGCAAATTCCCATGGTAGCAATTGCTCGATATCGTAATGTGGCTGGCTGACCTGTTCTAGTAAGTACATCAGGTAATCGAATGGCGTGATGCCGTTGGCTTTGGCTGTTTCGATTACGCTGTAAAGCGTGGCACTGGCTTTTGCGCCCTTGGCCGTGTTGCTAAATAACCAATTTTTTCTTCCAATAACAAAGGGTTTTATTGCTCGTTCTGCACGGTTATTGTCGATGTTGAGATTGCCATCTTCAATGTAGCGGATTAGCTTAGGCCATTGATTGAGGCTATAAGTGATGGCTTTACCTAATGCCGTTTTGGGCGGTACGTTATCGATGGATTTATCCAACCAGACTTTGAACTGGTTTAACAGTGGTAAGGACTGTTGTTGTCTGATCCGCTGTTTTTCATCTGCTGATTTATCCTTAATCTGGGTTTCAATCCGGTATAGCTTCTGAATATGATTCAGCGCCCAGTTGGCTTTACCCACTTTGCCTTTTGGTTGAGCAATTTCAGCTTCTTTGAATTTACGTCTGGCGTGTGCCCAACATCCGACAAGGGTAGCCTGAGTTTGCTCATAGCCAACATAGCCATCCACGTGCAGATAACCCGAATACCCTTCCAGATAATTCACCGCGCAACGTCCAGCACGACTATTTTGATAATCGTATAGGACGATATTAGGTATGGTGCTGTCTTGGGACGAGTCTGTACCCGTGCAATACAGCCACATATAGCAGGTCGATTTATCTTCTTTGATAACCTTTAACGTGGTTTCATCCGCCTGAATCACCGATTGTTGCAGCATCAGTTCATGCCATCGTTCAACCAGAGGTTCGAGTAATCTGGCACACTTGATTATCCAATCCGCCATGGTTTGTCGACTCAGTTCGATCCCATATTGTTTGAACATCGCTTCTTGTCGGTAAAGCGGTAAA
>NZ_BAAGTF010000070.1:0-1370 GCF_054782055.1 Aliiglaciecola aliphaticivorans | reverse complement strand
GTGAGCGTCTAGCAAAGACCATCTCGTCAGTTCATATTTAGCACCGCACAATGTCGTTTTTGATGATCAGTCGGAGACATTATGCGCAGAGAGCGTCGAACGAAAGAACAATGGCAAGCGATATTTGTAGACTACGAATCAAGTGGCGTTACTGCTCGTGAATATTGTGCAAAGCACAATATTCATCTTAAAACCTTTTCAGCACGTAAAAGCGATATTGAAAAAAGGCCAGTACGTTCAACAGGCAAGTTAGTTAAAGTCGTTAGACCCAAACCAAAACCAGTATCTACATCGCCAACGCTGACGGTTGTTTATCATGGCGTAACCTTAAATGTGGGACAAGCTGTTGAAGCTAAATGGCTGGCCGATGTTATGAAAGCCTTAGCCTTATGAAGATGTTTGTTGATCCTTCTGATATCTATCTATACCTTGATGCAGTAGATTTCCGTAAATCGATTAATGGCTTAATTATTGTGGTTGAGCAGCAACTTGAGTTGTCGCCATTCATGGATGCCCTGTTTATCTTCAGCAACAAGAAACGGGATAAGTTGAAGATACTGTATTGGGATAAAACGGGCTTCGCACTTTGGTATAAGCGTTTGGAGAAACAACGTTTCAAATGGCCCACGGATGACCAGTTAAGCCGATTAGTCCTGTCTGAGCAACAACTTAATTGGTTACTTGGCGGTTATGACATCATCGGTCACAGGCCGTTGCAGTATCAATCTGTCAGCTTATAACCACAGATCATAAGCAGCGATTAACGATCACCAAATGGTCTAAAATAAGTCAATTATATCAGGGTGTTATTTAGTAAAATAGCGATATGACTGATACCCAATTACTGCAACGCGTTGCTGAATTAGAATCACTACTGGCTGAAAAAAACGCCAAGATTGCTTTTCTAGAAGAGCAATTCCGGCTTGCCCAGCAAAAGCAATTTGGAACCAGCAGTGAAGGCCATCCTGGTCAAGGTGAGTTGTTTAATGAAGCCGAAGAGATTGATGAATCTGTCGTCCCTGAACAAGAAATCATTGAGTACACGCGCAACAAACCTAAGCGCAAACCACTGCCTAAAGACTTGCCTCGGGAAGTGGTTATCCACGATATCGCGGATGAAGATAAAGTGTGTGACTGCTGCAAGGGTGAACTGCACAAGATAGGCGAAGATATCGCTGAGAAGCTAGAATTCATTCCTGCTCAGGTTAAAGTGATTGAGCATGTTCGCCCTAAGTACGCATGCAGAGCGTGTGAAAAAGACGGTATCAGCAACACCATCAAACAAGCGCCTGTACCGAATTCAGTTATCCCCAAAGGCTATGCGACACCGAGCTTGCTAAGTCAGATTGTGACCAGCAAATACCAATATG
>NZ_BAAGTF010000069.1:0-815 GCF_054782055.1 Aliiglaciecola aliphaticivorans | reverse complement strand
GCTACTCTGATAGGTGACAAAACCAACGGAGAAGCTCAATGAACTTTTATACTAATACACATCCTTACTATTGTGGAATAGATTTACACGCACGCTTACTTTACGTATGCATTATTGATGATAAAGGTGAGGTACTTGTCCATAAAAAAGTAAAGGATTCACCCGAACAATTGCTGGCTTTATTAACTCCTTATTTAGGCAATATCATTGTGGGCGTGGAATGTATGCACTGTTGGTATTGGGTAAGTGACTTCTGTCGGCAACACAATATAGATTTCGTATTAGGTCATGCCTTGTATATGAAAGCCATTCATGGCGGTAAAACCAAAAATGATAAAATTGATTCATTTAAAATTGCTAAATTGTTACGTGGTGGCAATTTCCCCTTAGCATACAACTACCCCAACGAATTACGGGCTACCCGTGATTTACTTCGCCGCCGTACCAAACTTGTACGCTTTGGCGCGGACTTAAAAGCACATGTATCAAATACCGTGAGTCAATACAATTATCCTGCTCATTCCCTTAATTTACGTTATCCAAAGTCTCGTGAAAAAATGTCTAACGTCTTTGATGATATATCCGTGCAGCGCAACATCGATATTGATTTACACATAGTCGGTCATATTGAAACAGAGTTACGCCAGGTTGAATGGTTTATTGAAAAACAAGCCAAACAACATAACGCTAAAGACTATTACTTACTCAAATCTATTGCTGGGGTAGGACAAATCCTCGCACTCACCATCCTATATGAAATCGGTGATATTGAACGCTTTGAAAGCGTTCAAAAGTTCGCTTCTTACTCTCGATTA
>NZ_BAAGTF010000068.1:0-6910 GCF_054782055.1 Aliiglaciecola aliphaticivorans | reverse complement strand
GACATAACTGCCACCATCGCTGGCACTGACGAAAGTCACTCCATCGGGTAAATCAACTTCCAATTCGAGGTTTTGCACTGCACTACCGGAGACATTACCGTAACTCAATTCATAACGATGCTCTTCCTCTGACGCTACGACCTGCTTGTCTGCAGTAATAGACAACATCAAACTCATTGAATCGTCATAAAGCACTGTGGGTTTCGTCCCAACTGTATATTGACCGCTACTCTCTGTCACTACAGCGTGACTCACCCAAGGAAGCGCATCAATCGGGTTATCGTGATATACAGGCACAATCAACACCTTAGATTCTCCAGCATCTAACTGGCCTATCGCTAACGTTGCCCACTCTCCCGCGTTACAATATGTAGAGCAACCTGTCATTTTTGGTAATGTTGTATTTACGTTAAACTCCGCTCCGGCGGAATTCATAATTTTTAAATTAACATCAGTTAACGTCAAGGCACCTTTATTGGCAACAACATAGCGATAATACAAGTATTGGCCTGGAGTACGTGTATCTCCGGTAACAGTGACATCAAGTGTTAAGTTTGTATCAGTTTTAACGACCACAATATCGGAAGCCTTAGCTAGCTCGATATTTTGATTACTTAAAATAGTAGTTGATTTATATAATGAACCGAGCGAAGCAGAACTTGATGTTTTCACCGTAAACTTACGTTTTTCACTACTCCCTATATTCTTAACACCGACGTTCCAGACAACATTATTGCCCACTTGCACACCATTTTCGGAAGCAGAAACAAGTGTGGTACCACTAGGAATACTAGCCTTCAATTCCGTTGATACCCACCCAGAGCTACCGACATTACCGAAGCTTACTTCAAAATCAATAGTGTCATTTTTCTTAACCTGTTGAGCTGTTGAGCTTAGACTCAACATGGCTGGTGCATCAAGGTCAATCGTTAAGTTTTGCTCATTAGTAATGGCAGACGATATACCATCATATATAACTGTTGAAGTCATCGTCACTTGCCCTTCGGCTGCATTGGATAAAACCCAAAGCGGTGCGATAATTATACGTGTTTCACCAGCTTCTAGATTTCCTAAATACCAAGTTGGAACTCCACCTTCACTGCATGAACTGCTGCAGTTACTACTTTGTGGAAAAGAGGCATTTTTGTAAAATCGTGTACCGGCCGGTACATCAGTTGAAACTATTACATTTCCTCTCGTGACACTATCAGTATTGCTAATGACTATTTTATAAACTTGGTATCTATTTCTTTGAGATTGATCTCCATCAGAACTTACATCAACGGTAAGAGCTAATGCGAAATGACTTACCATAAGCGTTAAAAAGGGGACAAGCCATTTAAGCGAATAACCAATGATTTTTTTGTGTGGATAGTTTTTTTTGTGTGGATAGTTTTTACAGTATTCCATGTGACGACACCTTGTATTGATAGACAACTTCAGGCTGACAAAAAACAGTATAAATTACATCCAGATTTATAGTCATTTAGCTGCATTTATAGACAATTAAGATGAAATAATCGCCACTTAATGAATAGTAAAAGCTTTTTTAATGTTGTATATTTGTTTCTAATAATTGTTAAAATTCAATATTTAGCATTGAGTTAGGTTGGAATTGGTTCGACTTTTCCTGTTCTGATAAGTTTGTCCACTAAAAGGAATTCGTTGTGGCAACAGATAACAACATTAGAAAAAGAAAGCGTGGAATTAAAGCTTCTAGACAAAAACTTGAAAAAGCACTCAAAAATGCTGGATTCAAAACTCAAACAGAATTAGCAATAAGGATCGCTGATTTAGAAAAATTAAATAATATTCCTAGGGATTTTGTTAGTAAAGTTTTTAGAGAACTACCAGTTGAGCATTCATCTTTAGAAAGAATATCCTCCGCGCTTGGTGTTGAGTCATATACACTTTTTTTGAACACACAGGAAGAGGTCACTACACCATCGAGTGACACTCAGAGTATAAATAAAAACAGTACTCCTCCATCTCATGCAGAAGAAGAAACGAAGCTAGATCCCAAAAACCTTAAGGATTCAGTAATAAATACGTCAAGGGAGCGTACTTCTAATAAGAGGCAACTTAAAAAGGTACATTTGAACTATAAGGTATACTTGATTACTTCGGTAACAATTGCTTTCCTTATATTTTTTACAATTAATCAAGCATCACCTACTAAAAGCAGCCGTAAATTAACGCAATTACCAGCGACCTTAGGTAAGTATGGCATCATAGTAGCCTTCAATAATTCCAAACAAGATATTATTCCTTTAGCTTCATTGAAGCGAGGGTTAAATAATGATGCTAACTTAACAAAGCTTGAATATGATTTGCTTAATAACAGTTTAAAGAGCACAAATGACATTTTGAGTATTTATCAAGCTGACTTACTATTAAATATTAATATAGAGATCCAACAAAACTTCGTAAAAGTGAGTGCCTCCTTATCTAATCCATATATTTCACAAAATATTTGGTCGATAATAACTAGACGAAGTTATTTTGATTCGAACCTGGATACAATCACTCAAAATTTAGTTGACTCAATCCTTTATACTCTAGATCTTAAGAACCAATTCACCCCTTTAATGCCATTGATACAAGATTCTGAGGCAGCAAATACTTATATACTAGGAAGAGTTTTACTCGATCAATCCCAAGATGTAAGTAAATTAGAACTTTCAGAGAAGTATTTTCGAGAATTAGTTTCACGTGAACCTGATTGGGCATTGGGAAACGCTGCGCTGTGTGAATCATTAATAGGATTGAGCTGGGTTAAAGATGAAAAGATAAAATTGGAAGAAGCTGAAGCTTTTTGCGATAGAGCCTATTCGAATGCCCCAGAGCACCCGTATGTTTTGTCTACACTTCTAAAAATGCTTAAGCGATCAGGCAGGATACAAGAAGCAATCACTATTATATTGAACATGAAAACACATCCAATTTATAATGATGTCGATTTGCTATTTTCAATCGCAAGTGTTTATTTTGAAGCTTTCCGTCAAACTCCTGAAGACAAAGACCTCTTAAATAAAGCCAGAACAACTGTACAACTTGCAATAAGTAATCAACCCACCTACTGGAAAGCTTTCAACTTATTAGGGCAACTAGAGCTTTCTCAAAAAAACTTAACCGGGGCAATTGAAGCATTTAATCAAGTAGTTACGGAAAATCCAAATGAATTGTTATTTACAAATATTGGAACTCTAAATTTTTGTTTGAATAAAGTTGACGTCGCAATTTTAAATTATAACAAAGCGTTAAAACTTGCTCCCCAATCCCATTATGGATTTGAAATGCTTGGTATGGTCCATTATTTTTCGGGGGAATACGAAGAATCTCTTAGTTATCGTAGCAAAGCACTCAAAATGGTAGGAGGGGATGGTATGCATCAAATGTGGGGAGCTTTGGGTGATAGTTACCTTCATCTAGGTAAGAAAATAAAGAGCTATGAAAGTTATCAAAAAGCGTTAGAAATACTTAAAAGAGATGAGTTAAGAGGAAATTTGACATTTTCTGATAAGGCTCACGAACTTTACTACATGACTAGAATGGCACCACCTCACTCATCGAAAAGTCTGCCCAAAACCGTACAACGAAAAATTCTAAATTTGAATGCATCTTACGAAAGCTTAGAAAGTAGTGCTTTATTAAAATTAGCATTAACAAATATGCTTTTAGAAAAATACGATAAATCAAAACAACAATATCAAACAGCAATTCAGCGCTGCGAAGTTTATAAACGGCACCCTGATCTTAAAAACTTATTAGCTAATAATTGAAATTCGGAAACTATTCCTAGTTACCAACCATCGATTTTAGATAATACTATTTTGTAGTTTTGATCGATGGATAAGATCTCTGCTAACTCTGAGTTTAATTCGTCAAAACTTGATTGAAATACATTTTTTTCTTCCGTTGAATAAAAATCATGCTTGCCAGAAAACTTTGTCTCCAGTAGGCCTTTTAGTTCTCTAAAATTAATCTCTGTATTTTCGTTATCAAACAATTTATTAGCTAAGGAAAAATTCAATGCTCTAAGTAAAGTTATTCCATTTATATTTAATGACTTATTTTTATGCTCATTGTCTTTGATAAATTTATGGGTATCATCGATGTCTAGTTTAGATAAAAAGTCGTCTAATAAATCGTTATTCTGCAAAGTGGACGAATTGAAATCACCAACGATAAAGTTATTAATTTTGAGGTTAGCCATCCATTGTTTATAAATTTCTAAGTAATTAAGAAAATAAGGGATGTTTTTAGGGAATGAGAACTCTTTAAAACTACCACCTTTAAGACCTGTAGAGTATAAACTCGAGTAAAGTTCAGTTTGTGGCCGAATATACATTATGATATCTATATTGCTTGTAAACTTTAACAGTAAAGCTTTTAGCCTTTCAAACTCTTCGACACTTCTAATTCTAGGATGCAACCATTCACAAGAGATAAGTAGCGTTTCACAATGAGATCTTTCAAGTTCCTCGTTTAATTCGAACTCAACCTCTTCTCTTAATTCAGAAATACTTTTATTTATAAACCTAGTCAGTTTTTTATCTTCGTCGCAACAATAAATTGCTAACTTAGTATGATTTTTTTTGCCCAAACTAGTTGGATACAAAATGCCATAATCAGACAAAAGAAGATCTCTATTTGCATATAGATGATTTTGTATAGATGTTGTACCTGTTTTCTCGCAACCAATATGCAATACTATTTTTTTTAATCTTTTCATTATTTCCAATTTTGAAACTAACTAATATTCATTTACTTTAGGTATTCAAATTATATTCTATCAGAGCACTGTTTATATCTTTCATTAACAAGTGTTTTTTATTCAGTTCAACTGATAATTAACGATGCTACTTCATAGATAAATTAATTTCCTAGAAATCAAACACTACATCAGTAGCATAAATATCTAAGCATGTCCGTTGGTTAGTTTATTTTTCTTGTTGAACAGTTGCAAACGCTTTAATTACTTATAATTATGATGAAAGAAGTTTCAAGAGTACCTGATCTATTGTAATCCCTCCAACATACAAGCTAGAGGAATATAATTTTAGGAATAAATAATATTTATTTCGCCAACGTCCAAGTACTATCCGTAGACCTCAACACTCCACGGTCTTTAATCGTTAAACCATTCATTAGATGCACTAAATTACGGGCCGTAGATTCATTGCGCCACAGAATATCCGTCTTACCATCACCATCATAGTCTCCCATGTTCGCGATTTGCCAGTTGGTGTCTCCCACTGTATTAATCAATTGACTGGTTTTAACTTGGCCATCTTCCATTAAATACGCCCAGTTGCGTCCATCAACTTGATTTCGTAAAACGATGTCATCTGTGCCATCTCCATCTAGGTCTCCTGAGCCCGCTATCGTCCAATCTCCATTAATTGTATTTAACACATACCGGTTGCCTATCTCGCCATCTTCCATTACCCAGATATAGTTGATACCCGTTACTTGATTACGCCAAATAACATCATCGGTACCATCTCCATTAATGTCGCCTATCGCGGCTATCTTGTAATTTAAGTCCGTTACCCACAATGACGGTTGATTAACACCTATACTCAACCCGTCCATCATATAGAACCAGGTATCTCCTCGGTCTACTCGACGCCACATCACGTCACCTTTGCCATCGCCATTAAAATCACCACTGCCTCGAATTTCCCATTGCGGGGCTGACACATAGTTAAGCACCTGACGTGTTTTAATACTCAGACCTTCCATTAAATAAATGAAATTTTGACCCGTTAATGTATTGCGCCACAGAATATCTGACATGCCGTCATCATCATAATCTCCCTGCCCCGCCATTAACCATCCGGCACCTTGAACCACATTAATTGGACGTGCCAACTTCGTCTTAACACCATCCATTGCCCAAAGATAATTCCAACCTCGCGCTTCACTGCGCCACAATAAATCTGATTTACCATCTCCGTCTACGTCGTTTCTGGCAGTTTTCATCACTTTTGTAATAAAAGAATGTATAGCGTCATTATTAGTTGTATCAACTTCAAACCCCTCATTAGATACTCTTGCACTAACTTCATGCTCACCCAATACACTAGATTCAAAAGAAATAGTAAATTTCAACGTTTCCCACTCGTTGGAAACTGCATATGAACATGTTCCAGTTCCTGAATATACACTGCAACTTGAGGCTGAAGAGTATGCCCCAGAAACGGCTATTGAGCGGTAACTTAAGTTTGAAGAATAATTAAACTCAAATTCAAAATTAGTAGGCTTTTCTAAAAAATCAGTTGCTGTCAATTCAAAACTACTACTGATATTTTCAATGTCTATTTCAGCATCCGAAACACTTTGCAATGCAAGATCTAAAGAATCGGAATCTCCGTGGGTAATTATGATATAAGGATTATCGCCTAAAGCTGCAATCTGTGATGCTGTCACATCGGTGTAATCTGTATTACTGTTTGTATCGGTAAGCCAGTCAACTTCTGTACTCCAAGTGCCATCAGCATCTGTACTGTCAAAAGTTACCGTTGTTTCGTGGCTGTATACCCCATCTAATTCGGTTGCTTGCCAACCTAAACCTGTACTGGGGAAAAAACTAACGGTTTTACTCTGACTAGTTGGTATACCTTCTGGTGGATTAATATCTAAGCTTACTAAATTAGGCTCTGATTCAGCTTCATATACATACACTTTTAAAGTGATAGTTTGTGTACCAGAGGAAACATCTATTGAATTTGTCGAAAACTCAAGTCCTCTAAATTCTGGAGGTGTAATGTCTGTAACCGTTGGGTTTAATACAGAAATATAAGGATTATCGCCTAAAGCTGCAATCTGTGATGCTGTCACATCGGTGTAATCTGTATTACTGTTTGTATCGGTAAGCCAGTTAACTTCTGTACTCCAAGTGCCA
>NZ_BAAGTF010000067.1:0-703 GCF_054782055.1 Aliiglaciecola aliphaticivorans | reverse complement strand
TTATTCATGCTGATCTCCTTTTTAGTTTCTTTGCAGAACTATTATGGCTCTGGTTTTTAACTAACCCACGAATAATTGGAGATCAGCACTATTTCAAACTGGCTCAAGGGGAGTCATTATGTCTATATGCCTTAAGGAATCCTGTGGAACCTGAACATTTAGTTGATGAGATATTGACTCGGGCAGTTAGCGATAATGTTACTTTTTATAAAAGTATGCTTGATAATATTCCTAGAAATGAGGTCACAGACCCTTATTGGAAAGAACTGTTAGCTTTCTACGATAAAAGTAACCAAGGTGAACGTGAAATAATAGTTAAGTTAATGAAGCAGGTTTCCCAAGATTCAATTGCATCTTTACTTTCTATTATTGATGGTAGTGGTTATTCAGAGTTAGGATCAGAACTTAAACTTTCTGATGATTCGGGTAAGCGTTTACAGGGTGAACTATCCGATATTTTTATCAAGAAGTGTGAAGAAGGCGGCATATAACAAATCGCTCAAAGTGGACGCAAAACAGTTGGCTTGCGCTCATTCTTCGCTAATTTTAGCCAACAATTTTGCGCCCGTTAGCTTAGCGTTATGAGGTTAAAGAGAATTAATGTTGTGGCAGTCTAAACCTGCTCTCAACTGGTTATTTTTATTGATTTTTAGCTACCGTAATTCGTTCGTTTTTAAAATGTAGTTGTTTATTATTTTTAAGT
>NZ_BAAGTF010000066.1:0-3027 GCF_054782055.1 Aliiglaciecola aliphaticivorans | reverse complement strand
AAGAAAACAGCAGGGATCGTTCCTGTAATCACAGAGACTAATTAAACTAAAACCGCTAAGGGTGGGTCAATTTTACTTTACCGAATTTAGCAGTTTAGTGGGTCAGTTTTGGAATACCGTTGACAAATAAGAAGATGTGGAAGGAAGAGTTAGAGCTGGTCATTAAGCCGGGTGCTGTTTTCAGAAAGTCTTTAAATTAGCAAACCTTTGATAAATAATCAAAATTTTGTGTTACACCTAGTGTTACACAATCCAATTTAAGACTTCCTTTTAAAATGGTTTAAAAACCAGTTAAACCTTTACTTATTTTAGAAGGCTTCCTACATAGTTTCCTTAAAAAGACCTAAGATTATTATCTTCTTCTTCTAGCGGCTTCGGATCTAGATGATTTAGGTTCCTCTGCTTGCTTCCGTGCTTTCTCTAACAAACGAAGTTCTTCTTCCTCCACTCGTTTTCTTTTTTCCGCCTCTCGTTTTCTTTCTTCCGCCTCTTTTCTAGCCAATTCCTTATCTTGCTCCTCCTGAAGCTTTGATTGGTGTGCGTTGACTTGCTCAATTATGTTATCGAGCATTTTTTGGTTAATACCATTTACACCGAAATGTATAAAAATTGCCTTAAGTGCTTTTTCAGCTTCATCTTTATGTGAGGGTAAAGTTTCAAATTCTGAAGATAAATAACTTAGGCTTTCTTTAACATCTGGAACATATATTTTAGCTATATTCCATTTTGTATCTTGAACCACGAATTCGTTAGCTGAACTTTTCTCTGCATTAAGCGAAAAGCCCTGTTCTATATTTTTCGCCACATCACTGTTTAAATTTACAATATTGTTATTGAGGGTTTCCAAAAGAAGGTTAGTTTTTTCGGTTTGCTTAACAATCTTACTTAAAATATCTTTTGTGCCAAAAACTGCTATTGGGAGGCAAAACCAGAGAATAGCTAAAACCAAAAGAAATAAAAATACCAAAATACCTAAACTACCACCTAATAACGATTCCATTGCACTTCCCTTTAAAATACTAATTTAATCAGATACTAACATAAAATTACGTTTAATCATTTTAACTTAAAAACCACTTTTCAGTATCTTAAGCATACTAATTTATTAATTAACAATTGATTTAATGGTTATTAAAGTGAAATTAGACCGCATTAGAACAACGACGGTTTCACGCCAAATGAATCGGAAAAAATATTGTAATGTTATAAACCGGTGATCCAAATGACTTGACCACTTCAGTCTCACTTTAATACGAAAATAGCCTATTTTTAGGAAACTGAAATATTTGGGTTAACCTCTCTCACACTTCATAAAACACAGTGTTCGACCGTTTTAAGGTGCTAGCATTTTTAAAAAATATGTTTTAGCCTAACTAAAATGGAATTTTAAGGAAGTAAAATGACTGCTCTCAGAACATGTCCCTTTTGTGCAGAATCTGTTAAAAGACAAGCAATATTTTGTCGCTTTTGTCAGAAAGATCTTATTCCATTTTATGTAGACGATCCTGAAGCTAATGAGCAAATTTATTTAATAGTTAACCTTCTGAAGCAAGGTAAATCATCAATAGAAATTTCGAATCAATTAAACGAAGAAAAAAACTTTAGGGTAAACTCTTCAAAGCCTTGGACTCCTCAACACATCGATAATATCTATACAAGTTTTTATCGACCTCCTCAAAATATTCGATCAAAAGATGAGATGAAGTCAGCTTCTTCAAGCGGGAAAAAAAGCACTCTTGAAACACTAAATACAGATCCGGCTATGCGTAAAGTAGCTCGGTATATTTGGGGTTTTATAGCAGCGCTTTTTTTGTTGGGTATAATTTTTGGGGATAAGAATAAAAGTAAGAGTTCATCGTTAACCAAAGCAAAAGTAAACTCATTATGCAAAACATATATTGCCGAACAGTTTTACAAAAGCAGAACTATTATGAACAGCGCTTATATTAAAGAGGACAATGGAGGTCATTTTGCAAAGATATGGTATACGAGGGCTTCAGATGGCACAAAGTGGGAATATATTTGCCATATAAGTAATGGTAAAATACTGTGGGCTTCACTTACAAATGGTTCATTGGGAAGATGGCGATATGAAGATGAGAGAGCTATCTGACAATTAGAACTTTAAAAATGCTTGTTTAATTTAATCAAAAACACTCGATCGCTAGTGCCTGACAAGCATGTAGGGAGTTGGTGTTTAACATTAAACTATTAGAGCACTTAAGTATCCTGATAATTTTAAAATATCACTGATACCTTGAGAATCCATTACTCTAATAATGGTCTGTTTGGACATACACCGCATAACTTGTCCTTTATGGAAAAATTCAATTATGCGCATAGAGCATTAAGGTAAAAGAGTTGAAATTTGAGTGGCACTTTTCCCCTCTAAATGCATCTCTATTCAAAAATCATCTAAAAGAGTCGATGAAGTTTTCGCCTTTTCTAAGGCTGGAACAAACCCCGAAGATACTTTACCTATAAAGACAATATTTTCACTTGGTATAGTAACTTTAACTTCAACATTTTTTATTTTCGTTCCTACCCAAGCACCTGCTGCTGCACCTATAGGACCAGCCACGACAGCTCCTGCCACTGCTCCGACTCCCATATTTTTATTATTTCTTCCTTTTTCAGGAGGGGAGACCACCTCAACTTGGACTTCTTCAAATTTTAATCTCGAAGATACTCTAGTGATTTCGTTTCCTTCCATAAGACCAAAAAACTTTTTAACTTTCTTACTTGTAACGTACTGTAATTCAACATAATAAGGGAGGTTATCCATTTTTCTTGGATAAAATATTAGGTCGTTTACATTTCCAATTTCTTGAATTTGATCATTAACTTTTAACTTTAATATTTTAATTGTGTACGACATAGCCATTATTAATTCCTTTTCTAATGTAATCCCCCCATTTTAAGCAGCAGTTATTCGTAGAAATTAATTAAGCCGCTCTCAATAGTTGTTTAGGTGGTACACCACCAATTGCCATATTAGGTCGTTCATTGTTGTAAAGCCAGAGCCAG
>NZ_BAAGTF010000065.1:0-544 GCF_054782055.1 Aliiglaciecola aliphaticivorans | reverse complement strand
AGCTAGCAGGTATTAACTACTAACCTTTCCTCACAACTGAAAGTGCTTTACAACCCGAAGGCCTTCTTCACACACGCGGCATGGCTGCATCAGGGTTTCCCCCATTGTGCAATATTCCCCACTGCTGCCTCCCGTAGGAGTCTGGGCCGTGTCTCAGTCCCAGTGTGGCTGATCTTCCTCTCAGAACAGCTAGAGATCGTCGCCTTGGTGAGCCTTTACCTCACCAACAAGCTAATCTCACTTAGGCCACTCTTTGCGCGAGAGCCCGAAAGCCCCCTTTGGTCCGTAGACGTTATGCGGTATTAGCTATCGTTTCCAATAGTTATCCCCCACACAAAGGCATGTTCCTAAGTATTACTCACCCGTCCGCCACTCGTCAGCAACTAGCAAGCTAGTTCTGCTACCGTTCGACTTGCATGTGTTAGGCCTGCCGCCAGCGTTCAATCTGAGCCATGATCAAACTCTTCAATTAAACTTCTTTCGAAATATGAACTTTTTTTGGTAAGCACTCTTATAATGAGTGCCCACACAGATTGTCTTGTTG
>NZ_BAAGTF010000064.1:0-649 GCF_054782055.1 Aliiglaciecola aliphaticivorans | reverse complement strand
CTTTTTAGCTCAACGGATATTGCTACATAAACGTTTTAAAGTCACAGCAGCAATGCTCCTAGCAGCGCAAAATGCGCTACTCAAGGAAACAATATGTGTATAAAAGATGTGGGGAGCCTACAGGCTGAAGCCCGAGCTACACCATTAAAAATGTAGGCTGGTATTTATGCCAGTGGCCTTTTTCACGGGCTGAAGCCCGAGCTACACCATTAAGAATGTAGGCTGGAATTTATGCCAGTACGCCTTTTCCACGGGCTAAAGCCCGAGCTACACCATTAAGAATGTAGGCTGGTATTTATGCCAGTCCGCCTTTTCCACGGGCTAAAGCCCGAACTACACCATTAAGAATGTAGGCTGGTATTTATTCCAGTCCGCCTTTTTCACGGGCTAAAGCCCGAGCTACACCGTTAAGAATGTAGGCTGGTATTTATGCCAGTGCGCCTTTCCCACGGGCTAAAGCCCGAGCTACACCATTAAGAATGTAGGCTGGTATTTATGCCAGCGCGCCTTTTACACGGGCTAAAGCCTGTAGGCTCCCCACATCTTTTATACACATATTGTTTCCTTGAGTAGCGCATTTTGCGCTGCTAGGAGCATTGCTGCTGTGACTTTAAAACGTTTATGTAGCAATATCCGTTGAGCTAAAAAG
>NZ_BAAGTF010000063.1:0-2266 GCF_054782055.1 Aliiglaciecola aliphaticivorans | reverse complement strand
TGTTACTAAATGTATAAACTTTTTGGGGTTGTCATATTGTCACCTCATAACAAACAAAAGCACCGGAAAAGCACTCGCTGGGCTTCGCCCAAATACGCTCTCGCTTTCCGCTGTTTTGGAAGTTATATTTCAAGGAGTTTTGAATGAACAAGAACGTTTCTTTAGCACTTACCGCTTTTGGCTTAACTGCCTGCGTAGCTACAGCACCAGAAATTACTTACTTTGAACAGAACTTCGAAGCTATGAGTACGTACAATTCTCTGCATGGCGAGAAGATTGGGGAACTTACTAATAAAATTAACGAAGAGTGCGTTTTCAAAAAAATGGAAAAGAAAAATATTAGTATGTCTGAGTTAATTTCAATTCCGTTAAATGGTACGGTGATTTACGACATCACCGCCGACGGTACAATTTCTTCAGCTTTATATGTTACAAGAGATAAGGGCTCTGCAAAGTTAAGAAAACAGGAGTGCATAGAAAGCGTGGCTCTTGGATATTCACTGCCACCATCTACAACCGTGAAAAAGGTCTTTTCTAGATTCAATGTGAATGTTGAGTAATGAAATATAACAATCGCATAAACTCGCTCGCAAGCTCGCTGGGACAAAAACACGTAGGCTCCCTTCGCTTCGCTCGGTATTATAGCCTACGTGTTTTCGCACGTTATGCGTGCCGTTAGAAGGCGCTAGTTTAAGGCGCATAGTTGTTTTGAAATCACATGAAATACCAACATCATTTCTTTTTTCTTCTAGGTGGTTTTTAAAACAATAAACCATTTGGCAGTAAAGGTTGTTTGAACTGTTTAGTTGTTTCAGGCTATCTTTAAACAAGGAAATTACAGGGGTTATTATCTGGTGGTTGTATTAGGTAATAGTATTATTCAACAGACAAAGGATGTTTACAGCATGTTTATTGTGCCGTCTAACAAAGCAAATCAAGTACGCTCCTTCGTCGCCGGACGCATACTCGCTGGCTGGGGCTCATTCTTCGCTAAGTATAGCCAGCAAGCCTGCGCCGCTTATTTGAAACGTTAGTGCGTCAAGCTAAGCTTGATGCATCTTGCAGGGTGTAAGTCCCTGTCAGGTAAGGTTTAGCCAACCACCTGTATCGAGTGTTGCGCCTATGGCGGAGTCTGGGATTGGTGAGATACTTATCAGCGATGCATTCGCAACCAGATGAACAATATAGGTGAAGCGTACACAGAGAATTATATAGGCCATAGGGAATGCGTGTTCCTGAAGTGCTGTTATCGCTCCGATAATAAATTAAGTTCTGACTGACGAGGCTTGTAACGCCGTCGAAGTCCAAGCAAAGCAACCGTTATTCAGTGTGTCTGAAATGGCAAGGTTGTGGCGAGTCAGCGGAGTTATTAAGCCGTGGCATGTATAAAGAGATGTATTGAGAACTTGAGAGAGCCAAAGGTGTTCCATAAGGAAAATGGTAGGGTAGTTAAGCCACAAGCAAGGCGAACGAAGACCCTTTGGCAGTCAGACTTGCTCATAGTAGTTTGGGGTTGGGAAAGCCAACCACATGGCGAAGGGGCAAGCAGTTATATCAGGCATTTAGCAGATACATAGGCCGGACAAAGTAGGGCTGGAAATACTATGACAACCGCACTAAATGCCATCACATTTAAATCACAGACACACCCCAACCATAGATTTCAGAACCTATATGGATTACTAGGAGATGATTTACTGTATCAAAGTTGGGGGCAACTGAATAAACGAGCGGCGCCAGGTATTGATGGCATCACTATGCCGACATACCAGACATCACTTGTGGAAAACCTCACACGTTTAAGTAGTGTCTTGAAAGCAAAGCGCTATCGAGCAGATGATATTAAACGTGTCTTCATTCCCAAAAGTCATGGTAAACATCGTCCATTAGGCTTACCCACGGTGGATGACAAGCTGGTGCAGCAAAGCGTGAGTCAGATACTGCAAAGTATCTGGGAAGCGGATTTCTTGCCTAACAGCTATGGTTATCGACCAAATAAGAGTGCGCATCAAGCGGTGCATAGTGTGAGTTTGAATCTTCAGTTTAAAGGTTATGGCTATATTGTTGAGGCTGACATTAAAGGCTTCTTTGATAATATTGACCACGACTGGCTGATGGAGATGCTGAAGCAACGCATTGATGTTAACCACAATGTAAAACTGAGCCACTTGATCAATTGAATTCTGATCCATTTGTATCAAACTAGGTGTCTTTTGAGAGATGCCTATGATCACAAAGGAAGAGTTAATGAAAATTCAGATTTTAT
>NZ_BAAGTF010000062.1:0-1163 GCF_054782055.1 Aliiglaciecola aliphaticivorans | reverse complement strand
GAAATTCCCGTTAAACTAAAACGAAGGAGTTTTCTATGCGTAAATCGAGATATACCGACAGTCAGATCCTGGCGATCATAAAACAGAATGAAAATGGCGTGAGTGTTCCTGAACTCTGTCGTGAGCACGGCATGAGTTCAGCGCAGTTCTATAAATGGCGAGCCAAGTTTGGTGGCATGGATGCATCGCTGATGAAGCGACTCAAAGAGCTTGAAGACGAAAACAAACGGCTTAAAAAGATGTATGCCGAGGAACGGTTAGTGGCCGAAATTCGTAAGGAAGCGCTTGAGGGAAAGTTGTAAGGCCATCCCAGCGTAAGGAGATGGCAAAGAACGCTATTGTTCGGCATGCCGTGAGTATTCGTATTGCCTGTCGAAGCTTGGGTATTAGTAGCAGTTGTTACCACTATCAAGCGAAACTGAGTGGTGAAAACGCACAAGTCGCCGATTGGTTGTTACGGCTGACTGAAACGCATCGGCGTTGGGGCTTTGGTTTATGCTTTTTGTATTTGCGCAATGTGAAAGGCTTCCGTTGGAATCATAAGCGAGTGTATCGCATTTACCGCGAGCTTGAGTTGAACCTGAGGATAAAGCCTAAACGCAGACTTAAGCGTGACAAGCCTGACGCACTGAGTGTGCCACAGGCTATTAATCAAGTATGGTCGATGGACTTTATGTCAGACAGCTTGGCTGATGGGCGAGCATTGCGAACATTCAATGTCATTGACGATTACAATCGTGAAGGGTTGGCAATTGATGTGGATTTATCCATGCCTAGTCTTCGAGTTATTCGTTCGTTGGAGCAAGTAATTGAATGGCGAGGTAAGCCAGCAGCAATTCGCTGCGATAATGGGCCAGAATATATTTCAAGTCAATTGATAACATGGGCAAACCAGCATCGGATAACGATACTTTACATTCAACCTGGTAAACCCACGCAGAATGCTTATGTTGAGCGGTTTAATCGAACAGCTAGGCATGAATGGCTGGACTTGCATATGTTTGAAAGCGTTGAACAAGCTCAGGAATTAGCCACAAACTGGCTCTGGCTTTACAACAATGAACGACCTAATATGGCAATTGGTGGTGTACCACCTAAACAACTATTGAGAGCGGCTTAATTAATTTCTACGAATAACTGCTGCTTAAAATGGGGGGATTACA
>NZ_BAAGTF010000061.1:0-2264 GCF_054782055.1 Aliiglaciecola aliphaticivorans | reverse complement strand
GGGGTTCTAGGGATTTTCCCCTCTAAAGTAACATAAATCGCCATACTCACCATATTTAAAGGCATACAAAGGTGGGTTACTTCTCCAAAGTATGGCAAATTATGAGGTTAACAACCCCTTAAACTTAATTTAATTCCTATGGCTATAAAAAACGAACTATCAATTCTTACCAAAGCTGAGCAGCTTGATCTATATTCTCCGCCGCTATTATCACTTGAACAACAACGATTGTATTTTACGCCAAACGAGATCGAGTTAACAGAGTTGAAAAGTATTCGCCTAAGGAACCACCGATGCTATTTCATTGCGTTATTAGGGTATTTTAAGTCTAAGCCTGTGATTCTTTCACCTAGCTTTAACCTCATCTTTGACGATATGCAGTTTATTTCAACGCAAGTTCAAGGAGGCAAAGGGATCAGGCCTTTCAGCATTAATAAGATGCAGCGTGACCGTATATATCAAAGAATACTGAGGTTATTAAACTATCAGAAATGGGACGAAAGTCTGCACTTTGCGCCGCTGTACGAACATCTTGTTATGGTCGGCAAAGCTTGGCTTGAGCCTCGTTATCTATTCGATGCAGCCGCTGAATATCTAGCAACGCATAGAATTGCCATCCCTAAATATACTGTCTTACAAAAGCTTATCAGTCGTGTTATCCAACAGGTCAAGAAGGCGTTAAATAATAAGCTTCGTATTCATGTTTCATCTGAACTACACGGATTTCTAAATACTATTATCGATGACAAAGATGGGCTCTCCTTAAGCCAGCTTCGAGCCGGTGCAAAAAGCGTTATGGTGACAGAGCTAAAAAAAGAACTGACGGTGTATCATCAGTTACAGCCTTATACAAGACAGATTGATAATGCTGTTAAGGGCTTAGCCTTATCGTCTAAAAACCAACAACACTTCGGTGAAATGGTGGATTATTATGGCAGTAAACTAAAACGCTTTAAGCGTCCACAGCAACACCTATGGTTGCTGTGTTTTCTGACTCAACGCATACGGCAAAGCCTAGAGCGATTGGCTGATGGGTTTATTCATCATATCCGTAAACAACAAGAAGCTGCGCATGCGTTTGCCCAACAGGCAGTGTTTGACTCATGGAGGTCAGCTGCAGACAATGTCACCAAAGCCGCAGAATTACTGCATCTGTTTGTTGATGACAGTATCGACGATAATCAACCATTTGCAACGGTTAGGCAACAAGCATTAAGTGTAATGAATAACCAAGATATAGAAACGCTATGCCTGTACTTAAAAAAGCAAAAACGCACGGTAGAAGAATATCAATGGCAATATTATGATGATCAAAACGGGTTAATTGAGCAGTTATTAAGGCCCGTGTTTCTATGTCTTGAATGCCAAGCAGGTAAAGGCTCAGAAGCATTAGTGACCCAGCTCAAAACCACAAAAACAGAACTATTAGCAGGTAATACATTGCAAACAATGGATAGTACACTTATCCAACAAAAACATCGTCCATGGTTAATTAACAAGGATGTTGTTCATCCACAGCGATACGAATGGTTGCTTTACCGTCAACTGGCTTCTCGGCTTAATGGTCGAATTTACTTATCAAACGTCACTAAATATCGTGCGCTAGAAGACGACTTAATTGCATCGTCAATACAGCCTGATCTATTGGCATCATCAACATTGGAAAAGCTAAAGCAGCCGATTCAGAAGCTACTGCAAGTAAAACAAATACGCTTAACAACATCCCTAGAAGATGTTGCTCGTCACATTGATAATGGTGATAACCGCAATGTGATCATGAAGAGCCGAAGTGGCACACGATGGCGACTGCCAGTTAAAGGCTCCCAATCACTTGTCAACAACCCTTTCTTTAAACAAATGATCCCCGTCAGTATTGCTGATGTGTTGCGTTATGTTGAACAAGAAACCAACTTTATGCAATGCTTCGCACACGTGCTGCCAATACAAAAACAAGTAGGCGCCAATCAGGATGATTTATTGGCTATTCTAATTGCGAATGCGACACATCGCGGCGTATATGGGATGGCACAAATATCTGATCGCAGTTATGAGCATCTAAGCACTATACAAGCTAATTATATTAGGCCTGAAACCTTGCAAGAGGCTAGTGATATCATCAATAACGCAGTAGCGGCACTCCCTATTTTCCGCCACTATCACATCCAAGAAGACGTCCTGCACGCCAGTACCGATGGGCAAAAATTTGAAACTCACCTTGAGACTTTTAAAACTCGCTACTCCTCGAAATACTTCGGCACCAACAA
>NZ_BAAGTF010000060.1:1233-100056 GCF_054782055.1 Aliiglaciecola aliphaticivorans | reverse complement strand
TTCCCACACAAATAAGCCCGACGAACACAGCGGGACACGCAGTGATAGTAGGGAGTGTCCGTCAAACAAATTTGACGCTTCCTTGCTAAAGGCATAGTTCTTCCTGTTGAATCTAATACCTAAAGCCTAGTTGATTACTTGAAAGAGGTGGTCTAGTTTGTGGCTGTCTTGATTTTAAATTTGTGGCTGTCCAACAAAAGAAAAGCTTAGGAGAATTTCAATCAAGCTTACTTTTTCACAGGAATACCTTTAAGTAACGCTAAAACGGCGCTGTTGTTGTTTAAATTAGCTAAATCAATGAGGTAGCTTTTTTCAAGTTCTTGCATTGAATGCCCAGATATAAGACTTTTTACAGTCTGCGTTTCGCCATTCACTATTGCGGTTTTAAGTGCAGCAAAATGCATAAAGCTATTGTCATCTTTATTTGAGTTTTCCGATGTCATTTATTCCTCCCAGGTCAAATTAAAACTCACATAGCTCGAATATTAACCTAACATATTATTCAGTGGTTTATCAATTTGTCCCATAATATTGATAAACCACCATCAACTGTCCCCATCATCAACTCTGCGCATGCTTTCAAATAGTGAGGGCTCCCAAGGTCGCATTGCCATCAATATGCCCATGTGTTGACGCTTAGATAGTGGTAGTGAGGCATCTTCTTGGTTGAGATCAGATGCTTCCTTAGTTAGCTGGTTTAACTTGCGCTGAATAATCTCTATTGACGTTTGTGAATATCTACCCCGGATATAAAGCCTGAAATTCCACTTTTCATCTTTTTTGGGAGCCATGAATTTCACCATTACCTCCTGTTCCATAAATTTCTCTAACGGACCGCCAGGTATCCATCTAAAATCTTGAGCAATCAAGGTCTTATAGTGATTATTGGGTAACAAGCTGATTATTTTAAGTTTGTCTAGTTTTGCTAATAAGTGGGTACATTCGTATTGATCAATATCGTAGTGTTCAATCAATTCGTTAAATTTCCACGAATCCCGCACACACACAGCAACCAGCAGTAATTTAGGATCGGCGAGTAATTGTAGTTCTTGTTCTTCCGTAAGTTGGCTGAGTTTCTCGGTTTGTTGCTGTGCTACCACAAACAGGTCAGAAAGTGACATCTGCAGTATGTCGCATATTTCTTCAAGACGTTCTAGTGTAAAACTATTAGTTGAAAAAATGCGTTTTATGTTGGCCTCACTCATTGCTAACTTATCGGCAAGCGCTCGATAGGTAATTTGATGTTGTTTTAAAAGTTGCTTGAGCGTTTTACTTACCTGTCCAATTTGACTCATTCCTTCCCTCGGGTATTAAAATAATAAACTAATGGTTGATGTTTAGTATACATAAAACAGTATTGTTTACACAGGGTATACCTGAAAGCTATTGTTCATCTCGTTCACAACAAACAGGAAGAACAATATGAAAGCCTTAACTACTGCTTTAATAATCATTTTATCTACATCATCTTTGAACGCACTTGCTGAAGGATCTGTCCATCATAGTGGACAGGCAAGTAAACATACTGCTTTAGCTACATCGGAAGGATTAGCTTCTACCGCTAAAGTGGCTAGCGTGGTAATGGTCACCCCAGTGATAGTCGCAGGTAGCGTGAGCTTAGTTGCTGGAAGCGCTGTTGTAGAGGCCGGGGATACATTAAGTGATGGCCTCATGTCCTCCCATAGTGCTTCTCATGAACATCATCATCAACATACATTGATTATCACTGAGCATACTATCACTGCTGATCCTGCCCCTAATCAAGTGATTAAACGACAGTAAATTAGCCTGACGCTTTTGAATAATTCTAATAACTTTTGTACGGAGACTAAGGAAATGAAATCTCGAACATATTATCTACTCATCATGATTAGTACGTTTAGTTTTTTGCCTAACATTGTATTTGCTGGCAGTCAAAGTGATGCTCCTAGTCAGCACGAGCCTAAGAAAATTATTAAATTTGCTAAAGACGTTGAAAAATATGCAGCCTCTAAGGGCGCTAGAGCATTTATTATTGCAAGAGTAGGGAGGCCAGAGAAAGATTTGCCTGAAGGAATTAAGTTTACCCATACGGCAGTAGCATTGTATTCAAATATTACCTTGGACAATGGTGAAGTAGTGCAAGGTTACGCAATACATAACCTTTATCAAATAAATGGAAAGCCGAATCAAAGTGAACTCATTGTCGACTATCCAGTGGATTTCTTCTGGGGTGTACATGAATTAACTGCCGGCATTTTAATTCCACGCAAAGAAGTACAGGAAAAACTGATAGAATTGATCGCTTCGGGAAACGATAAAGCTCTGCACAATCAACACTATTCGGTTATTGCTAACCCGTTCAATTCGACCTTTCAAAACTGTACTGAGTACACTCTAGATTTACTTAATTCGGCCATCTACGGCACGCGAAATGTTGCACAATTGAAGGTTAATGCAAAAGCACATTTCCATGCACAACAGGTCAAGACTAACCCATTTAAATTGTTTTTTGGCTCTC
Organism: Aliiglaciecola aliphaticivorans; assembly: GCF_054782055.1. Lineage (NCBI taxonomy): Bacteria > Pseudomonadati > Pseudomonadota > Gammaproteobacteria > Alteromonadales > Alteromonadaceae > Aliiglaciecola > Aliiglaciecola aliphaticivorans. Next base: position 97,556 of record NZ_BAAGTF010000060.1, on the reverse strand, counting down.
TATTCATGGATGATGTCACTACTAAAGATCACGACGGCAAGGTATTTACAACGACGTTTACCACCATTGGCAATTACCTAAGACAGAACGAATTGGCCAGTGAATTTATTACTTTCACGGCAAGCGGAGATATAAACTCATTGTAAGGTATATTAATAATAAACTTTAGGGCTTGAAATAAGCTACATTTAAAAATTGGGTTTATTAATGGCCTTGTTGAAGGCAAGCTTTATCCATACCTTAGATAACACATTAAACAACAGGGAATTATTATGACAACACAAACGGTAACGACTTCTATGCACGCCCCAACAAAATCTTATACCTATGCAGCTGTTGCAGCTTTGATTATCGGCATCGGTGCTTATGGTGTGGGGCTCTTTAATGCTCAAATGTTACTTAATGAAAAAGGTTACTATCTAATAACGTTACTTTATGGATTATTTTCTACAGTTTCTTTGCAGAAAAATGTACGAGATAAGGCTGAAGGTATAAACACTTCATCTATTTACAGCACCTTGTCATGGTTATCTTCCGGTCTAGCCATAGGGCTTTTAGTGATTGGTTTGATCAATGCTGATTTATTATTGAGTGAAAAGGGATTTTACGCTATGGCATATACATTAAGTTTGTTTGCAGCTGTGACTGTCCAAAAAAACGTTAGAGATAAACAAGCTTTAGATAATTCCACTGCCGTTGAAGCAGCAGAAACCACAGAACCGGTCGTAATCTAAAAACAAAAAGACATAAGCAAAACCAGTACAGCCTGTTTATCAAATAAACAGGCTTCTTTCTTTATCACTCTTCAACTCGATAAGACGTGGTTATGTTCACATTTCCAGTTAACATCAACATCACTGAACAATATTTTTCACAGGATAACTGCACTGCACGAGCTAGGTGTTTATCACTTATTTTTTCACCGCTAACTACATATTCTGCATGAATATCGGTAAATACTTTTGGAGCAGAATCTGCTCGAGTTGCTTTGAGTTCACATCGGCAACTTGTTAGAGGCAGACGAGATTTCTTCATAATTTCAACTACATCAACGGAAGAACAGGCTCCTACGGATAATAGGACTGTCTCCATTGGTGTTAATTGATCACCATTGCCATCTAATTGGAGTTTTTTACCCGATTCGGTTTCACAATCAAACAGCATATCTTTTTGCCAGGTAACAGTGGCTTGCATTTCTTGTTCCTTGTTAAGGTCGTTATAGTTTTACTTTACTAGTGTGATTTTCGTTTTATCGATTAAAATACGTTTTTGTTTAAACAGCGATCCCAAAGCCTTTTTATAGGCATTTTTACTGGCTCCAAAGCGCTGAGTAATTTCATGGGGAGGACTTTTATCGGTTAACGTTGAAAGGCCGTCATGGGCTATTAAATCGTCAATGATAAGCTCGGTTAGCTCTTTTCTTGCTTGTTCATTGTGAAACTGAAAACACAAATCAATTTTTCCGTCTTCGCGAATACGTTTAATGAAACCTTTCATCTGTTGACCAGTTCGAATTGGTTTAAACACTTCGTCCTTAAAAATTAGGCCAAGATGAGTACCATTTATCACCGCTTTGTAGCCTAAATCTGTGCGACCACAAATGATCAAATCTGCTTCTACTCCAGCTTTAAGATCATGACCCTCTTCAGATAAAAAGTCGCGAAGCTTAGTAGATGCTGCAAGGCGTCCGGTTTCTGGATCTTCAAATACATAAACGACATACTCAACACCCTCGGACATAGGGCGTTCTTGTTCACTAAAAGGAACTAAAAGATCTTTTTCTAACCCCCAATCTAAAAAAGCACCAACACGCGTTAGGCTTTTTACTTTTAATACCGCAACTTCATTTACCTGGGCGAGGGGGATCTTAGAGGTCGCAATAATGCGATCCTCGCTGTCATGATAAATAAAAACATTGACCATTTGACCAACTTCACAACCTTCAGGCGCAGAACCATTTGGCAGTAAAATACGTTCCACTTGGGAACCATCTAGATAAAATCCAAAGGGCAATTTGTCAACCACTTCTAAGCGATTCATTTTTCCAATTTGTAGCATACACCTGACTTTTTTTAAGAATAAAGTAAACTAGCGAATCTTAGTTGTGATCTGTGTGAAAATCACTATGTTGAACTCGCCTTAGATCACCATTATATCTGAATTTACATGGAGCAATAAGCGCTTGATCAAACTAAATTGTGACTTAGGTGAAAGTTATGGGGCGTGGCGCATGCCGCATGACGATTTAATTATGCCATACGTCGACATGGCTAACATTGCTTGCGGTTTTCACAGTGGTGACCCGCAGGCTATGCAATCCGCTATCGTCTCTGCAAAAAAGCACAATGTAATAATAGGTGCACATCCTTCCTACCCTGACTTACAAGGTTTTGGTCGTCGCAGTATGGCCTTGTCCGAAGCTGAACTAATTCCACTGCTACATTATCAAATTGCGGCATTAGAGGGCATGGCTAAAATTCATGCTAAAACTGTCGATTATGTCAAGCCACACGGCGCTTTATATAACGATATGATGGCTAACCAAAGTTTATTTGAAACTGTTGTAAAGGCTGTCAGTCTATATTCAGAAGGATTAATTTTGGTCGTTCAAGCGGTATCGGATTGGCAATCTTTCAAGCAAATAGCAAATAAGTATCATGTTGAACTTCAATTTGAAGCCTTTGCAGATAGGCGATATACAGAAACAGGGTTGCTATTATCCCGCGCTAAACCCGAAGCCGTGTTGCAGCTAAATGATATGTTTGCGCAGGTAAAAAGAATGGTAGAAAGCCAAGAAGTAGTATCTGCATCGGGACATGTTTTACCGTTAAAAATAGACACACTATGTGTCCATGGTGATAGTAAAGGTGCAGCCGAAGCGGTGAAACATATCCGTGAGCTATTATCTTTATGACTGTCTTTAAACTAGTTAAGTCAATCGAATCATGAAGTACCCAGAAGTTACGATAAATGTAGCCAGCGAAAATGCCTTAATTGTCTATTTTGATGGGCTAACACTCAATGAAAAAAATCAACAGGTAAGTATGTTTGTGCATCTATTGCAACAGACAGATATTCCTTGGGTGCAAGAGGTTATCCCTGCATATCATTCTGTTTTAATTAGCTTCGACATTTTTCTTACAGATTTTTTTGCAGTGAAAGCACGCATTTTAGAATTGGTTAAGACTCTACAAAATGACAATGGCGTAAACGCAGGTACTTCACTGACACCGAATATTGTTGAGATCCCGGTCTGCTATGGCTTGCCTGAAGACAACGATTTACAGCGAATTGCTAAACACAATAACATGCCTGTCCATGAAGTTATTCAACTGCACCAACAACTCAGCTACCGAGTTTATTGTTTAGGTTTTGCGCCTGGCTTCGCATTTCTAGGGGAAACCCATGACAATATAGCCACCCCTAGATTAACAGCCCCTCGTAAGAAAGTGCCAAAAGGTGCAGTGGCTATCGCTGATCGACAAACCGCTATCTATCCTAATGAATCGCCAGGAGGATGGAATATTGTTGGTGTTTGTCCGCTAGAATTATTTGCTCCAAAACGAACATCACCTTCTCCATTCAAAGTAGGCGATACCGTTAGGTTTAAGCAAATTAGTGAAGATAAGTATTACCAAATGCTGGAGCACAATTCGTGAATCATGTTATTGAAATAATGACTACTGGCTTACAAAGTATGTTAGTGGATTCAGGTCGAAGAGGCTACCAGCACTTGGGGATCACCTCTGGTGGTCCGGCAGACCGACGCAGTTGCCTATGGGCTAACTGGTTATGTGATAATAAAGATATTGCCCCTAGTATTGAAGTAGTTGGTTGCGGATTTAGTTTCAAAGCCCTTTCTTATTGCCAGGTGGCGATATCTGGGGGCGCTACTGAGATTTCTATTAATGATCGCATTTTCCTATCTTGGCGCAATTTTAAATTGAATGCCGGTGATGTTTTAACCATTAATAAATCCGATAATGGGCTTCGTAGTTATGTGGCTGTCCATCAAGGTTTTCATGTACCAGAAATCTTTGGAAGTTGCACAACGGTTATGCGCGATAGGCTAGGGGGCTTAACGCAAGACGGGCAAGTATTGAAGCTCGGAGATCAAATTGCATTCTATAGTCAAACTCCTGCCACTGAGCTCAAAATACCAAAAATCGCTCCTCTTGAGGCCCAAAGAAGTGTTAAGGTTGCGGCAAATAGTGAATTAACCTTGAGATTGGTCGAGGGCTATCAAATTAACGACTTTTCAGCTGTGGCGATAAGGCAACTATATCTTAATCAATACGTTGTAAGCCCCGACTCAAGTAGAATGGCTTGTAAGTTGACTGGCAATCCTATTGCGGCACCAAATCAACCAATGTTATCAGAAGGAATTACCCGAGGTGCTGTGCAAATTCCTCAGCAAGGGTTACCTATTATTATGTTGGATGATAGGCAGACTGTAGGAGGCTACTACAAGGTGGGCAGTGTCTTGTCCGTTGATTGTGACAAATTGTCTCAAGCAACACCTGGATGCAAAGTCACTTTTTCAGCAATTGACATTCAAACCGCCCACAACTTGGTTAATCTGGCAGAAGTTAAACACGCTAAGCTTTTCACCCGAATTCAATCTAACTAATATTTTGGCAGTAATATGACCGATTCAATTGTATTCCTTAATGGTACTTTCATGCCCCAAAGTGAGGCGATGATATCCCCACTTGATCGTGGTTTTTTGTTTGGGGATGGGATTTACGAGGTAATACCCGCCTATGACCGGAAAATGGTCGGCTTTGCTCCACATATCAGACGTTTGCAAAATAGCTTAACAGCCATAGGCATTAACTTAGATTGGTCTGAGGACAAGTGGCGACAGCTTTTAAGCGATCTGTTAAGGCAAAATAGCGGAGATAGCCTGGCCATTTATATTCAAGTGAGTCGAGGGGTCAGTCCTAAACGGCAACATGGTTTCCCTGACAATATCGAACCAACCTTATTTATGATGTGTTACGCCATTAAACCACCAGTTAATTATGATGATGGGAATCACCAAGGGTTGGCCTTAGTAAGCCAGCAAGATCTGCGCTGGCGTCAATGTCATATTAAGTCTACCTCTTTGTTGGGCAACGTTTTACATTACCAAAGTAGTCAAGATCACAATGTCGATGAATGCTTGCTTTTCAATGAAGCTGAGCAAATTACAGAAGCATCATCTTGCAATGTTTTTGTGGTTAAAAATAAACAGATTTTTACGCCGTCTTTGGACTCGCAATTATTACCAGGGATTACACGGGCAATTGTTTTAGATCTTTTGAGAACGCATACTGATTATCAAGTCTTGGAGCAAAATATCATTTTACAACAAGCTCGATCTGCGGATGAAATTTGGTTAACCAGTTCGACTAAAAATATTGCACCAGCGATAACCTTAGACGGAGAAAAAATTGGAAGTGGCAAGATTGGAAAAACATATAAAGAAGTGAATTCGTTATTTAATCAATTTAAATATGATTACTGACTTTTAATTTTTTACTACTTTTTATTGCATCAGGACACGCGACTTAATGACACGCCCCACTGAAATTACAATCGATTTAAACGCTTTAATTGCAAATTGCCATTATGCTCAATCACTATCTCCAGACAGTCAAACTGTGGCGGTGGTTAAAGCGGATGCTTATGGCCATGGTGCAGCAGAAATTGCTAAGGCGCTGGAACAAACTGTTTCTATGTTTGCGGTCTCTAGCTTAGAAGAAGGAATTGAATTACGTCAACAAGGTATTACTGCACCAATATTGTTGTTGGAAGGATGTTTTAGCTTAGAGGAACTGTTTATCGCCTGTCAATATGGGTTTAGCGTGGTTATGCATAACCTTTATCAGTGTCAAATGCTTGAAAATTTGGACGCGAAACAACAGATTGCTATTTGGTTGAAGGTTGATACCGGTATGCATAGACTTGGCTTTTTGCCTGAACAGGTCATGGATATTTACGCAAGGTTAAAAGGCGTAAAGCAGGTAAAAAATGTGGTGCTCATGACGCATTTATCTTCTGCTGACGAAACTAATAATCACTTTACCAATCAACAAATTGAAAAATTTGCCAACTGTCATAAGCAGTTGGAGAGCCATTTTTCTATTCAAATTGAAACCAGTATCGCTAATTCTGCGGGGCTTAAAGCTTGGCCTATAGCGCGGGGGACATGGAATCGTCCTGGCATCATGTTATATGGCGTTTCGCCGTTTATGCCCACGAATAAACTGTCTGTAGATAACTTACCTGAGCATAGCATGCAGCAACAACTACTCCCTGTTATGGCGTTTATGTCCAAGGTGATTGCTCTTAGGAATGTGCCTAAAGGAGAAACGGTGGGCTATGGGAATACTTGGGTCGCCAGCAAAGATTCTGTCGTGGCCACCATCGCTGCAGGATATGGTGATGGATACCCTCGTACTGCTAAGCTTGGTACTCCAGTGTTAGTGAATAGACAACACGCTAAGTTGTGTGGCAGAGTCTCTATGGATATGATCACTGTTGACGTGACAGGCTTAACAGGGATAGAAATTGATTCAGAGGTAGAGTTGTGGGGAAAAAATTTATTGGTAAATGAAGTGGCATCTTGGGCAGATACTATAGGTTATGAACTAGTCACTAGAATGCCAAAACGCACTCGTCGCAGAACCATCAATTCATAGAAGATTGAATTTCAATTCAATCTTCTCTTCATCGTGACTAATCTTCGTCACAAGTTCCGTCAGTGCACTCACCATACAGATACAAACTGTGATGGGTTAATTTCATTTTATTTTGAGCTGCTACTTCTTCTTGACGTTTTTCAATAATCGGATCTTCAAATTCGATCACTTTGCCACATTTTAAACATACTAAATGATCGTGATGTTGCTTATGACTGATTTCAAATACGGATTTACCACCTTCAAAATGATGTCTGTTTAATATTCCGGCATCATCAAATTGATTGAGAACGCGATAAACCGTGGCTAAGCCTATTTCTTCACCTTGTTCTATTAATAGCTTGTATACGTCTTCCGCACTTATATGTTGGTTTGCAGGCGCTTGCAAAACCTCGAGAATTTTTAATCTTGGTAGGGTTATTTTAAGCCCTGCTTTTTTTAATTCTTTATTTTGATCCATCTGTTTTTCTAAACGATAACTGGTGGCTTCATTATAGGGAAGTATAGGAAATATGAAAGGGATAGCGAACAAACTAATCATTAAAGTCGTTAAATATTCCGACCAAAGCAACATTTTTGTAACATGCTACTCTTTAAGGATGATCCAAAGAATGAAATCTAACTACCAAGGTGACTGCGCAAATTAGCTAAATTAGGTGGGCTGGGCCAAGCTGACGTCAATGTTAATGAAAACTCATCGAGGTTGGTTAATAAAATAATAGATTAATTAGGGCTAAAGTTAATTATGGGACTTAATGTCATAGGCAAAATTATTACCGGTTTTATATTGTTCGGGTGTGTAATGTTAGTCACAAATTTAGTTTCTTATCTTAGTTTAGATGACATACGTCAATCAGCTAAAAGTGTGGTTCAACACAAAATGCCAGTGCAGGGAAACATGTTACAAATTCAAACCGGTATTTTGTCACTTGCCACAATCTCGACTAAAGGTTATTTCGAACAATCATTGGATGAATTAGACGCTAATCAACAGAACTTTGAGCTATTATCATCGGAGTTTTTGCTTAATCTTGAAAACCTTGATCAACTAATAGGTGCTAAAAATGTTTCTTTTCAACAGGGTTTACAGAGCGCTTTAGCATACGTTGAGCAATCTAAAAGTATGTTCCAGGCAAAACGCAACCAATTATTATTGAATATTGAGATCAAGCAGACAGCCACCAATATTGTTGCCATGGCGGACGAAACCAGCGCCCTGTTAGGCGATATGACATTTTTGGAAAACGAGGATCCTAATCTTGAAGTGTTAATAGGTACAGCCATTAATGCAGATAACAAAATTATGCCATTGTTTACTTCCATCAAAGAGTATATTGCTACTAATGATAATCAATTAAGTGAAACCATCAAGGGTGACATTGAGTTTACTCTGAGCAACGTACAAGTCGACATCGACTATATTAATAGATTAGCACAAAGCATTGATACTGAAGGATACGTGCAGTCGCTCAATGAACAATTTTTGCAGTTACAAAATACACTACAGCAAGAGCCCGGTTTGTTTTCAAAACAAGGTAACAGACTAGACTTAATACTTCAGGCAAACGCTTTTTACGCTATTGCGAATGAGCATTTAGATGGTGCAAGGCAGCATTTTTCAACGGTTTTTTCAGAGGTCAATCAAGACACGTTGCTAGGGCAACAGGCCATTATAGAAACGGTTAACTCAAATATCTGGAAGGGGTTAATCTTATTGATTTTTGCCCTATTGGCAGCGATCGTATTTGGCAGCATTGCCACACGTAGTATCGCCCTGCCGTTGGCCAGAATTAATCGCAGTTTGGCTGTAATTAGCAGTGGAGATTTAACCCACAAAGCTTATTCTACAAACCAAGATGAGTTTGCGGTATTGGCAAAGAACGTTAATAAGGTCACTGAAAACTTGCATGCAGTGATTGAAAAGATCCTTATTCAAGAAAAGTCATTGGAAAATGCTACGGTGACGACAGCCAATTTAAGTAAACAAACGTTGCATCAAGTTGAGCAACAAAAGGAACAGTTGGGCTTAACAGCATTGGATACCCATTCAATTCGACAAGCCAGTAAAATGAATACCGAACATATTCAAAATGGAATGCAGCAGTTGCAACAGGTAAGCTTACAAAGTGCCAATGTCAGAAAGTTAGTATCCTCCACGCAAACTCAAATATCTGAACAAACTCAGCAAGCTGCTCACTCCTCAAAAATAATTAATAGATTAGATGAAAATAGTAAGAAAATCGGCAGTATTTTAGATGTGATTAAAACTATTGCCGAGCAAACTAACTTGTTAGCCTTAAATGCTGCGATAGAGGCAGCGCGAGCGGGTGAACAGGGGAGAGGCTTTGCTGTGGTTGCTGATGAAGTGCGCACGTTAGCAAATCGTACTCAAAACTCCACGGAAGAAATTGAATCTATGATAGCCAGTTTTCAGACCGATGCAGAACAAGCAGTCAAGGCTATCAATACAGGTGCAAATTACGCCAAGCAAAGCGAAGCGCAAATTTTTGATGTGGCGCAACAAGTCGCTGAAATATACGAAACCATAGATAGTTTACGGAAAATGAATCAAGATATTGTCAGCGATAGTGTAGAACAAGATGGGTTATTTGAGAAAATAGCAGATAACCTAGCCGAGATTGTTGTTTTGGCTGAGAAAAGTGCAGAATCTACTCATTCTTCTGCAGCGGCAAATCAAACACTAACGGATTTAATGGTGGAAATGAAAAAAGCGGTTAGTCAGTTTAAATTGTAGTATTTATACAAAGCTAATATTGTTTAATTACTTATTTTTACGCCAAAAAATAAGCGCTAGGGTTGTTAAAACCGACCAACGCTTGTGTACACAGAAGAGGGCATGCTAAATTCGAAAGATTAGGCTAATTCAGACAAACAAAGTTCTTCGTGAATTTGCTTACACCAATCTTTCACTCTTTGTTCCGTTAACTCGGGTTGACGATCTTCATCAATACCTAGCCCAACAAAATGCTCATCATCTGCCATGCCTTTAGATGCTTCAAAATCATAACCTTCACAAGGCCATTGGCCGACCAGAATAGCGCCTCTAGCTTCGACGATATCACGAATCATGCCCATCGCATCTAGGAAATATTCGGCGTAATCTTCTTGATCGCCACAACCAAAAATAGCCACTAGTTTGTCATTGAAATCAATTTCTTCCAACTCCGGGAAAAAATCATCCCAATCACATTGAGCTTCACCGTAATACCAAGTTGGGATCCCGAATAAAAGTAAATCAAACTCAGCAATGTCTTCTTTACTGCTTTTAGCAATATCGTGAACATCAATAAGGTTCTTACCCAGTTCTTTTTGGATCATTTTTGCAACGTGCTCTGTGTTGCCTGTATCACTTCCAAAAAATAAACCTACACTTGCCATTCCAACTTTCCTTTACTTAACTAATTCGATGCCTAATTATATTAAATACCACTGTTTTCCCAAAAGATCTGGATCAAACCTTTAGCAATAAAACCGGCTGCACCTAAAAATAAAACAAGATAAACAACGGCTCGACCAAGGAAGGGCACATTGTTCTTTTTTAACACATCGTGTATCGCAAATCCCATTAAGGCAAAAAGCGCAACCAAGGTCAGGTTTAACACGATAGCTTCTATTTGCTCATAATATTCATTTAGCATCGCAAAACCTTCTGAATAAAAAAACGCGCAGAATATACCATACAAAGTGACACAAGCGAATTACCCACAAGTATCATTTTGCAAAAAATCGTTAACCAAACGATTAAAAATGACGGGTTTTTGAGCATGTAACCAGTGACCAGCCGAGCCAATCACTTTTGCACTGCTGTTTGGAAACAAAGCACTAATTGCTGATTTGTGTTCTGGCAATATGTAATCTGACTGACCACCTTTAATAAAGAGTACGGGGGCCAAGCAAACATTATCACTAGCAATTCCTTCAGAAATAGCCGAGTAATCACGTTGCAACAGCGGTAAGTTAAAATCCCAGCGCCACTTGCCATCAACTTGCTTTAAACTTTTTAGTAAGAATTGACTGACACCTGGCTCTTTTAAATATTCAGACATCACAGCATCAGCATCACTTCGTGAAGTTATGCTTTCTAAGTTCACCGCGTTTAATGCACTAAAAACGTTCTGATGACGAGGTGTATAGCTTACCGGAGCAATATCAGCTACAACTAGCTTTTCGATTAGTTGGGGATTATCAAGGGCTATTTTCATGGCTATTTTACCACCCAAAGAATGCCCTAAAATGGATACTTTTTGGATGTTCAAAGACGCTATTAATTGCACTATTTTGTTGGCATACCCGGTGAACGAGAATCCGTCAGTGAAGGCGGATTTACCGTGATCAGGTAAGTCGATACTCAGTACATTGTATTTGCTTTCAAGAGCTTTTCTTACCATAGACAAATTATCTAGGCTGCCAAAAAGGCCATGTAAAAGTACTAAATAAGGTTTTTCAGCTTCGTTGCTGCTTAGATGATAATTAATTGATTGCATAAGTAGTTAGATAGGGATAAGTGAACGGATATACAAGCAATTTAATTGAATTAATTGCACATAGCCAGAAATTAGCAATTTTCTGCCTATGTGCTTAATCATTTAGTTACATATTCGGGTAATTAGGTCCCCCTGCGCCTTCAGGCGTCACCCACACGATATTTTGTGTAGGGTCTTTAATGTCGCAGGTTTTACAATGTACACAGTTCTGAGCATTAATTTGTAGCTGTTTATCGCCTTCTGGGCTGTCAATAATCTCATACACACCGGCAGGGCAATACCTTTGCGCAGGTTCATCGTATTTGGGCAAATTAATGACAATAGGCGTAGCGGGATCTTTTAATCGCAAATGACAAGGCTGATCTTCTTCATGGTTGGTATTGGATAAAAAGACCGAAGAGAGTTTGTCAAAGCTAATAACACCATCAGGTTTAGGATAATCTATTTTAGTAAATTCACTCGCTAAACCAATAGCGCCGTGATCAGTACTTGTATCTTTTAACTTAAACAGAACTTTTCCGCCCAAGATATTTTGTTCAAAGGTATTATAAGCGCCCCCTAAAAAGGTGCCAAACTTGTGCAAGGCTGCGCCGAAATTCTGTGAACTATACAGTTCTTTATACAACCACGAGTTCTCAAATTTCTCAGTGTAGGACGTTAGGTCTTGACCGACTTTATCTTGGCTAATAGCTTCCACTATGGTTTCAGCTGCTAAGATACCGGATTTCATGGCAGTATGATTTCCCTTAATTTTTGCGAAATTAAGAGTACCCGCGTCGCAACCCACCAGAATTCCACCCGGGAAGGTCATCTTGGGCAGGGAGTTATATCCACCTTTAGCAATCGCTCTCGCGCCATAAGATACACGCTTGCCGCCTTCTAAGTATTGTTTCAATACAGGGTGTTGTTTTACTCTTTGGAATTCATCAAAGGGACTCAAGTGCGGGTTTTTATAATTTAGGTCGATAATGATACCCACTAAAACTTGATTGTTTTCAGCATGGTAAAGATAGCTGCCGCCTGTTTCACTGCTTAGAGGCCAACCCGCAGTGTGAACCACTAAACCTTCTTGGTGTTTGCTAGGATCGATATCCCAAATTTCTTTAAAACCAATACCGTAATGTTGAGGTGCAGCATCTTTATCGAGTTCAAATTTAGATATAAGTTGTTTGCCTAAGTGACCTCGACAACCTTCAGCAAACACTGTGTATTTAGCTCTTAGTTCCATGCCAGGCATATAGCTGTCTTTGTGTTCGCCTGTCTCGCTTATGCCCATGTCGCCAGTAATAATTCCGCCGACGCTGCCGTCCTGATTATAAATTATTTCTGAAGCGGCGAAACCGGGGAAAACTTCCACTCCCAATTGCTCAGCCTGTTCCGCCAACCAACGACAGACGTTACCCATACTGACGATATAATTCCCATGATTATGCATAGTCTTAGGTGTCATAAAGTTAGGTAATTGCGTAGCAGAATTTTCACTTTTTAGATAATAAATGTGGTCTTCGGTCACTTTAGTCGTGATAGGAGCACCACGCTCATTCCAGTCCGGAAAGAGTTCATCCATTGCTTGAGTTTCAAACACTGCGCCTGAAAGAATATGAGCACCTACCTCAGAACCTTTTTCGACAACACATACCATAAGCTCTTGTTCGTTTTGCTGAGCTAATTGCATAATTTTACATGCGGTTGATAGACCAGCTGGACCTGCGCCTACTACCACCACATCGAACTCCATCGATTCACGTTCCACGGGTTTCTCCCTTATAGATATCTATTAATTAAAGAAATAAATAGTTAAGCAACTATCACTCATACTTACCAAAATTGTTTGCTACTATTCATCACGCATATAGTTTCCATTATCTACTACATAGCACCTGATAACGTCCTTTTGCTTGATATTAATGTTAACTATATCAAATAGTTAGGGCTTAATTAAAATGTAAATGTGAAGCAATAATAAGGTTGAAAAATAGTACTTTTTATTAACATTAACATAATAAAACTGAAGCTCAAATGGAAATTATTGGCTATATTTATGGCTAAAATACTGAAACATTGATTTGTAAGTTTGTAATACAGTCGTTGACGTTTAGGTAAACAGCCAGTAAATTTAGACAACCTTACAAATACGCAGATTTTGCGTTACAACTTTTCGACACTTTATATCGTATAGAGGTAAACATGAAAATTTTAGTGCCGGTTAAACGTGCCATTGATTACAACGTAAAAGTTCGCGTTAAAGCCGATAACAGCGCGGTCGATTTGACCAATACAAAAATGTCAATTAATCCATTTTGTGAAATTGCTGTAGAAGAGGCGGTTCGATTAAAAGAAAAAGGTATTGCTGATGAAATTGTAGTGGTTTCAATTGGTGACAAAGCCTGCCAAGAGCAAATTAGAACAGCCCTAGCTTTGGGAGCTGATCGTGGTATCCAAATCGATACCAGTGAAAATTTAGATTCCCTTCAAGTGGCAAAACTATTAGCAAAAGTGGTTGAAGAAGAACAACCAGGGTTGGTTATTTTAGGTAAACAGTCAATTGACTCCGACAACAACCAAACCGGTCAAATGTTAGCTGCCATTTCAGGTATGCCTCAAGGTACTTTTGCATCTGTTGTTGATGTTGAAGGTGAAAAAGTGAAAGTGACACGGGAAATCGACGGTGGTTTGCAAACTGTTGAATTGAATCTTCCAGCCGTAGTCACTACAGATTTACGACTTAATGAACCCCGTTATGCAACTCTGCCTAATATCATGAAAGCAAAACGTAAACCCATTGATGTTAAACCAGCTGATGGTTTCGGAGTATCTCTTACATCGAATGTGAAAACATTGAAAGTTACTCCACCAGCACAGCGTTCAGGTGGCATAAAAGTGGCAGATGTAGCAGAGCTGGTCAACAAATTAAAAACTGAAGCGAAGGTGATCTAATGGCTGTTTTAGTATATGCAGAACACGACAATGAACAATTAAAAACTGAAACTCACAAACTAGTCAATGCAGCCAGTAAAATGGCAGCTGACGTAGTTGTTTTGGTTGCTGGGCAAGATTGTGCAGCAGTCGCTGAACAAGCAACTAAAATTTCCGGCGTAAGCAAAGTATTGCTGGCCGATAACGCAGAATATGCTCACCAAATGGCTGAGAATATTGCTGACTTAGTCACTGAGTTAGCTGCAGATTATTCCCATGTAATTGCAGCGGCAACGACTACGGGTAAGAACTTTATGCCCCGTGTAGCAGCCCTTTTAGATGTTGCACAAATTTCCGATGTTATCGCAGTAGAGAGCGAAGATACCTTTGTGCGTCCAATTTATGCGGGTAATGCGATTGCTACTGTACAAAGTAGTGATAGCAAAAAGGTACTTACTGTGCGTGCGTCAGCATTTGATGGAGCAGAAGAAAGTGGTTCTGCTGCAGTTGAAACAATTGATACCCTTAAAGTTGCCGATAAATCAGCATTTGTCAGCGCAGAGCTTACCGAATCTGAGCGTCCTGAATTAACCGCTGCTGAGGTGATTATTTCAGGTGGTCGCGGTATGCAAAATGGTGAAAACTTCAAATTACTTGAAGGTATCGCTGATAAGTTAGGCGCTGCTATTGGTGCTTCACGTGCTGCTGTTGATGCTGGCTTTGTGCCAAATGATATGCAAGTAGGGCAGACGGGTAAGATTGTCGCTCCTCAATTATACATTGCGGTAGGGATCTCTGGTGCTATTCAGCATTTAGCGGGTATGAAAGATTCAAAAGTGATTGTTGCTATTAATAAGGATGAAGAAGCGCCAATTTTCCAAGTAGCCGATTATGGCTTAGTGGGCGATTTGTTTGATGTATTGCCTGAGTTAGAAGCTGCACTTTAAACTATATAGAAAAATCAAAAAGGCAGTCTGCTATGATGAAGCAAGACTGCCTTTTTTATAATTCATGATAATTTGGTTTGGTTTTCTCTTTTAAAATAGCTTACAAAAATTACACTGATACGACTGAGTTTTCGTCAAACGAAATTGGCGATGTCACATAAGCATCCGCGTTCCAATCGTTTTCCCACTCTTCATCATTTAACAAATATCGAAATTGATACTCTGCATCCGCAGGTAGGTTTATGGTTGAAGAAAAAGAACCGTTCTTCAATTTCTTCATAGGAGATGTCTCGATATCCCAATCATTGAAATCTCCTACTAAACGCACTGTTTCAGCATTCTTAGCTTCTTCTTTCGACAACTTGAAAGTGACTTTACACACTGGTTTTGACTTAAGGTATTGTTTCTTGAAGCTCATATGCCCCTCCGCATGGTAATTAAATTACATTAATAGTCTATTAATTCGGCAATATTACAGTTTTAATCTAATTTTGTGAAATGGAATTACAAAAAATCACGTTCATTGACTGTAAATCATACAAAACATGCCCTTTATCGGTGCAAAATTTAGATGGTGTCTAAATTTTATGCACTTATTTAGTGTAAAACAAGGCATATTGAACGATCAATTTGCTTATACTCTCTATTAACTCAGAAATTGTGCCACTTTGTTTTAATCTAGATCAAATAGTAGCCATTTGTTGATATAAAATTAATCCACTACGTTCAACATTAGTGCTTTGTGTTTTTATTTTGAGATTTGAATAATTAGTAACTTACTTAATTGTTGTTTGGAATAATACAAGTTGGATAACACAAATAAGCTGTATACATGTAGTAAACCACTTACATTGGCAGAAAAAAACGATCCCTAAGGATCGCTTTTAGTTTTATAGAATATTTTTCCTTAATAGAAGCTAATTTTTGCTTCAATACCAAAGATGCGAGGTTGATTCACTATTCCTGTCAGGTTATTAAAATCAATTGCACCTTTTACGTTTTCTTCATCGGTTATATTTCTACCAAAGAGTGCAATGCTGTAGTTGTTTTGATAGTTTTCATAGCCAATGCGTAGTCCGCCTTCATAATTACTGTCAGTGGTAAATTCCACGGAGTCATATAAAAATAAGCTGGTTTCACCTTGGAAAGCCCAATCGGTGAAAACAAATATTTCACCATCATCGCCAACCGGGGTCGCGTATCTCGCAGTGAAGTTGAAAATGGTTTCCGGTGCTTGTGGAAATGCGTTGCCATCAATGCTAGCTGCGTATCCATCTGGGCGAGGATCGAAGACAGTACAATTACCCGTGAAAGCAAAATCTGCGCTGGCGCCACAAGGTAAAATAGTTAAATTTTCGTCTTGAATTTCAGTGTGGTTATAACTGTATCCTGCAGTTAACGTCAGATAATCGGTGACCAAATATTCCACATCGATTTCAAACCCGTAGCCAACACCTTTGTCAGCATTGATCAACGCTGTGGTGTTCGCTCCACCGCCAATTGCACTGAGTTGCATGTCATCAATTTCATAGTAAAAAGCAGCGGCATTAATACGTAAAGTATCATCTAGTAGGTCTTTTTTGATTCCTATCTCTGCGGAGTTGATAGTCTCTGCTTCGGCCACTGACGGATCCGATTCAAATGCAATATCTCGTCCCTGAATGGTTTGTGCTCTAAAACCATTTGCTAATCGAGCAAATAAAGAAGTATCGCTATCCAGTTTATAATTGGCGCTGATTTCCCAACTTAATTGGTCGTCATCTACATTGATATCTTCGTAGTCTTGTATTGAGGCTGCACCAATCACCAGGGCAAAGCCATCAACATTTTGTTCGCCAACCATTAACGATTTTTCATCATAGGTATAACGCAAGCCACCAGTCACCTCTAATTTATCGTTAACTTGATAAGAAGTTTGGCCAAAAATAGCCCAAGTGGTGTTTTCATGAAAGACCGTTGTCGCGCCGTAAAATCCATCAATACTGGTCACATTAAACGATGCATCATAATAAAATGCACCCAGTTGCCAGCTCAAGGCATCATCGGTTTCACTGGCCAGGCGAATTTCCTGCGTGAATTGCTCTAAATCATCTAATTTATCTTGGGTGACTGCAGAAAAGGCAATATTTCCAGGGTAGGTGGTTTCTTCCGTTCCATCGCCGTTAATATCAGCTGGTTCATTTAAAACAACACCACCATCAATATCGCCTAAACTATATCCATCGGCTTGTTCATAGGCGGTAATACTGGTTAAAGACATGTCTTCTAGGCCAAACTCTAATTTCAGAGACGCACCATAGTTGCTATATTCTTGTGGATTGTTGTCAGCTCCATTACCGTCAATATCGCCATCATAATAAAGTACATCTCGGTCAAAATTTTCATTTAGATCGTTGCTACCTTTTGTAAAGATATTCGCTCGGAAAATGGAAGCTGTGCCGTCGAGTTCTCTGCCATGAACATTGAGTAGTGCAGAAAAGTCATCACTTGGAGAAAACAGTAATTGGCCGCGCCATGCTTTTTCATCGAAACCACCCATGGCGTCGTTTTCTCCTGTGTAGGCATTATCTATCCAATCGTCACGGTTTTGCGATAAAACGGAAAAACGTCCAGCTAGGTTATCGGTTAACCCACCTCCCACTGCACCTTCAAAGTTCAAAGTACCTAAATTACCCACACCTAGTTTCATGTAAGCATCGAAGTCTTCACTGGGTTTTACGGAATCAAATTTTACAATACCCGCAGTGGTATTGCGTCCAAATAACGTCCCTTGAGGGCCACGTATCACTTCTACCTGAGAGACATCAAATAATGGAAAACTTTTCAGAATAACATTCTCTTTTACGACGTCATCCATCACGATAGAAACTGGCTGAGAAGCTGCTAAATCAAAATCTGAATTGCCCAGTCCTCGAATATAAAAGCGAGGTGCGACTCGACCATTGGATGTTTCGGCATAAAGGCCTGGCACTCTTACCGCCAAAGCAATGATATCCTCACCACCTGAAAAGATACTTTCGAAACGTTCGCCGCTTAATGTGGCTATAGAAATAGGTACATCCTGAATACTTTGTGTACGTTTTTGCGCAGTTACTGTGATTTTTTCCAGACTACGTTCAGTCGCCTCTGTATTCTGCTCTTGGGCAAAGCTTAATTGGCTGATTAAAGCCGATTGGATACACAAAGCAATAGCTGTTTTGTTAAGTTTTTTCATAATATGACCAGTTATTAGTAAATTTAAGTGTGTGTTTATCCTTGTGCTTTTTCTATCAAGGAAAAAGCGGATTTATTGTTAGAAAATGGTTGATTTGGGCTTAGCATAATCAATATGCCCATTAGTGTAATTTTATATACCGATAGAATCCAATCTAAATCGTCAGCATCTAAATAATTCCGTAAAAGTGACGTTTATGGTTTGTTTTTAGGGCGCAATGATTGCCTTTGCTATTTTTCTATTTGTCTTCTAGGTTTTGATGACGTTTTTTTAACGCTTAGTTAGCTTTGTATACGAAAGAACTTTTTACGATATTGGCTTGGAGATAACCCTGTTAAAGAATTAAATAACCGAGTGAAAGATCGCGTATCTTCATAGCCCACTTTTGTCACTATGGCTTCTAAAGAATCGTTTTCCGTTTCCAACAACTTTTTAGCAGCTTCGACGCGAATAGATTGTAAATAGGAAAATGGCGTTTGTTCAGTAGCACTTTTAAAGCGACGCAAAAAAGTGCGATTTGTTAAGCTGACCTGTTTAGCCAATTGATCGAGTGATATGGCTTGATGGTAGTGAGTTTCTAACCATTCCTGGGCTTTTAATATCTCCGCGTCTTGATGATATTTTTTACTTCTTAATTGTGCATAGGCGGCTTGATTGCCGCGGGATATGTCTAATACCTGAGCTTTGGCTGTATTGGTGGCAACATCATGGCCGCAATATCGCTCAATCAACAAAAGGGCAAGATCTAGCCACGCCATACCACCACCAGAACAATAGATATTGCCATCTTGGGTAATGAGTTTATTGGCTAGCAAATTAATCGACGGATAACGTTTGGCAAACGTCTCTGCATAACCCCAGTGTGTGGTTGCTTTTTTGTTATTTAAAATACCGGCTTCTGCTAGAAAAAATGCACCACTACAATTGCTCGCAATATCAGTTCCGTTACTATTAAAGTAGCGTAAAAACGGTAAAAGATTACGATTCGCTGAGAGCACCTCTTCAAGTTTTCCACCAATAGTCGGAATAATTAAAATGTCAGTGTGCGTCACATCTTCAATGGCAATTTGACTCTTTAACGTGAGCTGGTTAATACACACAATATCGCGTTTGCCCACTGAGGCCAATTGAACATTAAACAGTCGTTCCGGCGATTGACCTTGCATACGCTGCCAAGTTACACCGGCCAACGCAAATATATCTAACGCACCTGTTACAGCGCTGGCGTAGGCATGTTCAAAACCTAAAATGGTGACTTTATGCACGTTAAAAGGACTCTATATAAGTTGGGTTTTTACAAGCTTATCACGGTTATGAATGTGTGGCGATATTAGCCATAAAAGAGTCAATAATGACAGTTAGCCTGCAGGCATAAATATGTGATGCTAGCGGTATGATCTAACCGAGGATGCAGCTAATGAATGACGAATTAATCCACCCTAAAGAGTTACCTTTTCAATTATATGAGGTACTCAATACTGAATCACTTTTACAACGTGAACGTTTTGCTGAACACAATGTTGAAACCTTTGATGCCATTTTATCCACGGCAAACAAAATCGCGAGTGAGAAATTTGCAAACCATAATGCCATTGCAGATGCCGATGAACCCAAGTTTGACGGCAAAACGGTGCATATGATCCCACAAGTAAAAGAAGCATTTGATGCCTATAACGAAGCAGGGTTTATGGCCGGTCGTTATGATTTCGAAGAAGGCGGTATGCAGCTTCCTGAAACCATAATGATGGCAACCTCTGGCTATTTTATGGCCGCGAACCCTTCTAGTTCAGCCTATACTTTTTTAACTGTAGCGGCGGCCAATGTAATCGGTAATTTTGCATCTCAAAGTCTTAAACAGCAATTCATGCCCAGAATGCTAAGCGGTGAATTTACCGGCACTATGGCGTTAACCGAGCCCCATGCAGGGTCTTCATTGGCAGATATTCGTACCAGTGCAGTTGAAGCCCAAGATGGTAGTTATCGTATCAAGGGGAGTAAATTGTATATCTCTGCCGGTGAACACCAATTATCCAACAATATTGTTCATTTAGTATTGGCAAAGATCCAGGGAGCACCAGCGGGAGTCAAAGGCATTTCACTATTTGTTGTGCCTAAATATCGTTTAGACGAGTCTGGTGAACCAAGCACAAAAAATGACGTTGCTTTGGCCGGATTGATCCACAAAATGGGATATCGCGGGGCCACTTCAACGGCATTGAGTTTTGGTGAGAATGGTGATTGTCACGGGTATTTAGTGGGAGAAGCCCATCAAGGACTTAAGTACATGTTTTTGATGATGAACGAAGCGCGGATCGGGGTGGGTTTCGGAGCCGCCATGATTGGATATAGCGGTTATCAATATTCTTTAGCTTATGCTAAAGACCGCACTCAAGGCCGTATTCCGCCTAAAAATGCCCCCACAGATCCAGCAACTGAAATTATCAATCACGGTGATGTGAAGCGTATGTTGTTAGCGCAAAAATCTTATGTGGAAGGCGCGATGTCCTTGTGCTTGTATGCCGCTCGATTAGTGGATGATGCCAAAACACTCGAATCCTTTGAAGAAAGAAAGGTCACAGAGGAGTTATTAGATTTACTGACTCCAGTGGTGAAAGCCTGGCCATCAGAGTTTGGTGTGAAAGCCAATGACTTAGCTATTCAAATCCTAGGCGGGGCCGGCTATACCAGAGAATACCCAGTGGAACAGTGCTGGCGGGATAATCGTCTCAACCCCATACATGAAGGCACTAATGGCATTCAAGCTCTAGATTTACTCACCCGAAAGTTATGGCAAGCAAAAGGAGCGGGTTTAAATACATTACAAACCCGGATTTTAGCGGATTTTAATAACGCAACGGGGGAGAAATGTGCTCCCTTAGTGAAGTCTACTTTGGGCTACATGGCAAAAATGCAGCCACTAATTCCAGTGCTTGGGGATGCATTACGAAGTGACAAACTGCCTAATTTACTGGCCAACGCCCAGTGTTTTATGAACGTGTTTTCGAGCATTGTGATGAGTTGGATTTGGATCCGTCAAGCAAACGTTGCGGAAAAAGCATTGCTGAAATGTAATGAAGAAGACAAGCCATATTACCTTGGCAAAATTCAAGCCGCAAAATATTACGTTAATTGGGAACTCCCTTTAATAGATAGAGATTTAACACTTTTGGAAGCATTCGACAATAGTTGCAGTGACATGCAACCAGAATGGTTTTAAGCACAGATTATAAGGAATAAATTATTATGAAAAGCAGACAATTTCTTTTAGCTTCCAGACCAGTTGGAACCCCAACCGCTGATAACTGGGATTTGGTCGAGACTGAATTACCTGAACTTAGGGAAAACCAAGTTAAAGTCAAAGTACTTTATATTTCCCTCGATCCTGCAATGCGAGGGTGGATGAATGAAGGTAAGTCTTACATTCCCCCCGTTGAGATTGGCGAAGTGATGCGTGCCGGTGGTGTAGGTGAGGTGCTCGAATCCACAGATCCCAACTTTAGTACTGGTGATTTTGTTTATGGTGGTTTCGGCGTAAGTGACTATGCAGTTATTTCAACCCAGGGAGTTTATAAAGTAGATCCTAATTTAGCTCCATTAGAGCGTTATCTAGGCGTGCTGGGAATGCCTGGGATGACTGCCTATTTTGGTATTTTGGATACTGGACAGCCTAAAGCGGGAGAAACTGTCGTGGTATCCGGCGCTGCAGGTGCGGTGGGTACAGTTGTTGGCCAAATCGCTAAAATTAAAGGCTGTCGCGTGGTGGGAATTGCAGGTGGCGAAGACAAGTGTCGTTATCTTGTGGATGAACTCGGATTTGATGGTGTTGTTGATTACAAAAATTCAGATGTTAAAAAGGGCCTAAAAGAGCAGTGCCCTGACGGTGTTGATGTGTTTTTTGATAATGTAGGTGGTGAAATCCTCGATGATGTTCTCACCCAGATAAATATGAAAGCCAGAATTGTGATTTGCGGTGCCATTAGTCAATACAACAATACGACTGCCGTTAAAGGTCCTTCAAATTACTTAACCTTGTTGGTAAATCGAGCAAGGATGGAAGGTATAGTCGTCTTTGATAATATTGAAAATTATCCTAAAGCAGCTGCAGAAATGTCTGGTTGGATTGCAAAGGGTAAGTTAATTGCCAAAGAGCATGTGGTTGAAGGTTTAGAGACGTTCCCCGAAACTTTGCTTATGCTGTTTAGAGGTGAAAACTTCGGTAAATTAATACTCAAAGTGGATCATTCATCATGAAAGCGGCTGACGTAGAAAATAAACATGTTGTAGTTACTGGCGGAGCATCAGGCATTGGTGCAAAAACCACCGAATTATTAGCGTCCCGTGGAGCCAAGGTGTTTTTTGGCGATCGCAATGTGGCTGCAGGTGCTGCCCTATGCGAATCCCTTCAAGGGAAAGGCTATGAGGTTGCATTTTTTGAATTAGATGTAACACAAAAAGATTCGGTTAACGCTTTTTATAAAGCCGCAATCGCTAAGTACGGACAAATTCATGTGGCTCTCAATAACGCGGGTGTCGATCACATGCCAGCGCGTATGTTGGATGTGCCAGACGAAGAGTTTCATCGTAATATCGCAATTAATTTAACCGGTGTTTGGTATTGCATGAAACAAGCAATTCAACACATGTTAGAAGTGGGTGGTGGCCATATCATCAATTTGGCTTCGGTGGCCGGGATTTCCGGCGCGCCAACTATTTCAGCCTATGGTGCATCTAAGCATGGCGTAATTGGGTTAACGAAGTCTGTTGCCATTGAATACGCACGAGCAAATATTCGTATTAATGCAGTTTGTCCAAGTTTTATTAAAACCCCGATGGTTGAAAATGTGTTAGCCAATTTCAATCAGAAACAACAAAACACGCTGGTGAGTGCGAATCCCATGAAACGATTAGGTGAAGTTGAAGAAATCGCCTATGCCATTGCATGGCTATGCAGTGATGAATCAAGTTTCATGACTGGCCACTCAATGGTGTTAGATGGTGGCTTAACCGCTTAGTTATCTCGTTTTAATTTGGGGCTAGTTAGGTACACAGCTGGTATTCGTTCTTGAGAATACTGATATAGAAACATTACAGGAACAAAAAATGAACAAAAATTTATTCGATTTAACTGGAAAAGTCGCATTGGTAACAGGGGCTAGTCGAGGCATTGGTGAGTCGATCGCCAGATTATTAGCTGCTTATGGTGCAGAAGTGATTGTTTCTAGCCGCAAAATTGATGGTTGTGAGGCAGTTGCCCAAAGCATTCGCGATAATGGCGGTAAAGCGCATGCTATGGCATGTCATGTAGGCGAAATCGCACAGATAGATGAGACGTTTGCGCAAATCAAAGAGCAGTTTGGACAGTTAGATATTTTAGTTAACAACGCTGCGGCGAATCCATTTTTCGGTCATATTCTCGATACTGATCTTGCTGCCTACGATAAAACGGTGGATGTGAATATTCGCGGGTATTTTTTCATGTCAGTGGCCGCCGGTAAAATGATGAAAGAGCAGGGCGGTGGCGTGATCCTAAATACAGCTTCTGTGAATGCGCTGTCACCAGGGGATATGCAAGGTATCTACTCTATTTCAAAAGCGGCTGTCGTCAGTATGACCAAAGCATTTGCTAAAGAATGTGGCAGTTTGAATATTCGTGTGAATGCGCTCTTGCCCGGATTAACAGACACTAAATTTGCGTCAGCTCTCACTACCAACGATAAGATCCTAAAACAAGCTCTGAAAATTATACCTTTAGGACGAGTGGCCGATCCTGACGAAATGGCGGGTACCGTTTTGTACTTAGTATCTGATGCATCAAGTTATACAACCGGTACTACAGTTGTGGTTGATGGTGGTATGATGGCGTAATGTCTGTATCTAAATAAGTATTACCATGGCCCATCAATTAGTGGTTTGTTCTGATATTTTTGGACAAACCGAATCGTTTAAAAACTGGTGTAATCAGGTTTTACCGGCGGACTGGCAATTAACGATTGTCAGTCCTTATATTTCTTCTGTTAATTTTACGGATGAAGCCTTAGCCTATTCAGCTTTTCAGCAAGCTGGCGGTATTGAAAAATATGCCATGCGTATTTCAACTGCTTTCGCAGCCAGTCTGTCTAACAAAACTGTAATTGGATTTAGTGCTGGAGCAGCCACCTTGTATAAGCTGCTAAGTGAAAAAGAGTATTCGCAAAGTATCGATAGATTTTATGGTTTTTATCCCGGCCAAATACGCTTTTTTACCAAGCTGAAACCTTCTGTTCCCAGTCAACTGTATTTCCCTCACAAAGAGCCAAACTTCAATATTGATCAGGTAATTCAGGAACTGGCCCTACATGATAATGTGCAGTGCACCAAAACCGATTACGAACATGGATTTATGAATCTATCATCTCGGGGATATGATAAGGACGCAGAGTTAACTTTTACGGCGGAAATTAAACGGAGATTATCGCCCCAAGCAGAAATCTAATCTGTTTGGAGCGATAACGACGTTAATGCACAGTGGTGTTGCGATTTAAAACCGACTAGGCCGTGATTTTTTCCACTAGGGCGATTGCATCACCTATGTAGTTCGCTGGCGAAATTTGTTTTAGTTCACTTTTCACATTGCTGGGTAAGTCGAGGTTATCAATAAATTCTGCAATGGCAGCCTGATCGACCTTCTTGCCGCGAGTAAGCTCTTTTAACTTCTCGTATGGCTTTTCAATTCCATAGCGTCGCATGACTGTTTGAATAGGCTCTGCTAACAACTCCCAATTATTGTTGAGTTCGTTGAGTAAACTTTGCTCATTAACTTGTAACTTGCTGATCCCTTTTAAAGTAGATTCATACGCAATAACAGAATAGCCCATGCCTACACCTAAATTCCTCAATACTGTAGAGTCAGTTAAGTCTCGTTGCCATCTTGAAATCGGCAACTTAGTGGCTAAATGATTAAACATCGCATTGGCTAAACCTAGATTTCCTTCGGAGTTTTCGAAGTCAATGGGATTTACTTTGTGAGGCATGGTTGAGGAACCAATTTCTCCGGCAATGGTTTTTTGCTTGAAGTGACCCAGTGCGATATAGCCCCAAACATCGCGATCAAAATCAATAAGAATGGTGTTAAAACGCGCCATAGCATCAAACAATTCAGCGATATAATCGTGGGGTTCTATCTGGGTGGTATATTGATTCCAATCAAGCCCTAAGCTTTCCACAAAGGATTGAGAAAAGCCATTCCAATCAATGTTAGGGTAAGCGCTAATGTGTGCATTGTAGTTACCCACAGCACCATTAATTTTACCTAGAATAGTCACATCTTGAATTTGTTGGCGTTGACGCTGCAGACGATGCATGACATTCGCCATCTCTTTACCCATAGTGGTTGGAGAGGCTGGTTGTCCATGGGTTCTTGCCATCATTGGGATGGTTTTGTATTCAATGGCCAAACGTTTTGTTTCAGAAATTAATTTATCACAGTAAGGTAAAATAACTTGCTCTCTGGCTTCACTTAACATTAAACCATGGGACAAATTATTGATGTCTTCAGAGGTACAAGCAAAGTGAATGAATTCGTTTACGCTATTAAGTTCACTGTTGTGTTCGACTTTTTCTTTTAAAAAGTACTCAACGGCTTTGACATCATGATTGGTGGTTCTTTCAATTGTTTTGATACGCAGGGCATCATCTTCACTGAAATTATCAACAATGCTATTGAGCAATTCTGTTGACTCTGGAGAAAATGGAGGTACTTCAGTTATTTCAGCTGTGTCTGCAAGTTTTTGCAACCAACGAACTTCAACTTGAACGCGGTATTTTAATAAACCGTATTCACTAAAAAAGTGTCTTAAGGCTGAACTTTTAGCGCCATAACGGCCATCAACGGGGGAAACTGCTGTGAGTGCAGACAATTCCATGAAGTACTCCTATAGGGATTGATGAATAGACTGTTGCAATGCAATAGCGTTGCTTACAATACTTTTTCGATTAAATAAAATTTGTCGTCTTTTACCGCCCAACTGCCGCCACAATACAGCGGATCGTAAACCACTCAATAAAAGGGCTCTGACTTTGTGTTGATTGGTGTTTTTCTTCAATTGCTCAGGTGTGCCGGCAATTTGGATCTTTGAGCCCAAAGGACTAATTACATCAGAATAAATACTGGCTAAATTGCTGATCATTTGTTCGTCAAATAAATCTAAATGGGCGGTTTGACGTTGTATTTGTTCAATACGTTTCGAAAGTTCGCCCAATTTTTTTGAAGATTTTTTAAGTTTACGTTCCAGACCTAACAGGCTAGCAATATAGCGGGTAATTTCTGCATCTTTTTGCATCGGCGTATTACCTAATTGGGCAATTAACGTACCTAATCCAATTTCTAAGTTTTCAATACTGCCATACACTTCAACCGTGCTTTGAGCATCCGTTAAAACTAGACTATTTATGCTTGCTTTGAACCCATTATTGTCAGCTTCCCCTTTACGGGCGACAGACTGCACTAGGCTTGCCGCTTGACATACGCCAGCTAAGGCCAAGGTTTTTTCTTTATCGTGGTCTATGTTCAACGCAAATAACTCTCTATAATTCCGCCACCTAGACATTCATCTTGCTGATAAAATACTGCCGACTGCCCGGGCGTAACGGCTTTTTGTGGTTGGTCAAAAAGCACTTTAATTTGACCATCAGGTAGTGGCGTTATGATACAGGGAATATCTTCCTGACGATAACGTGTTTTAACCGCGCAACGGATTTCTTGTTGGGGACCTAAACGATCTACCCAATGCAACTGATTGGCGACCAAGCCCACTGAATACAGGGCAGGGTGGTCGGCACCTTGACCCACAATGAGAACGTTACGCTTAACATCTTTGTCGACCACATACCAAGGCTCGTCACCAAATTCTTTTTTACCGCCAATGTGTAATCCTTTACGTTGGCCTAAAGTATGAAACATGAGTCCGTCATGTTGGCCAATTTCAACCCCTTCAGCGGTTTCAATAATACCGGGTTGAGCTGGTAAATACTGACCTAAAAAGTCTTTAAACTTGCGCTCGCCAATAAAACAAATACCTGTGCTGTCTTTTTTATCGTGGGTGATAAAGTCTTGTTGTTCAGCAATTTTGCGCACTTCAGGTTTTTCGATATCGCCAACGGGAAATAAGGTTTTGGCAATATGTTCTTCTCCCAAAGTGTATAGGAAGTAGCTTTGGTCTTTATTGCTATCTAGACCACGTAACATCTTCCAATGACCCTCTCTCATTTCACGACGCACGTAATGTCCGGTAGCAATATAATCTGCACCTAAATCTTCTGCAGCAAATTCTAAAAACGCCTTAAATTTGATTTCCTTATTACACATAATATCGGGGTTAGGCGTGCGACCCGCCCGATATTCTTCAAGAAAATATTCAAAAACATTATCCCAGTATTCCGCAGCGAAATTGATTGTATGTAACTCTATGCCAAGTTTGTCGGCTACCGCTTGCGCATCAGCCAGATCTTCAGCCGCTAAACAATATTCGTCACTGTCATCTTCTTCCCAGTTTTTCATAAACAGGCCTTCAACTTGATAACCTTGTTGTTGAAGAAGGTAAGCTGCAACAGAAGAATCTACACCGCCAGACATTCCAACGATGACTTTTTTGTTAGCGTTTTGTAAATTTGCTGTCGTGTTTGTATTTGACATATTGGCTGGCGAATTCTTGGCTGCTAAATTGGGCGGCAAGTCTAGCAAAATAAAGCCTTTAGTTAAATACACGGGATTACAAAAAAGAACTAATTTATAACCAAAATTTCATTGTTCAAAAATTTTTAAAAGGGTTTCTTAAGCCTTGCTACAAAATTCGATATTTTCCGTTTTCTAAGCCGTCAATGGTCCACTGGCCAATTTGATAACGAATGAGTCGCAAAGTGGGGAAGCCCACTGCCGCTGTCATTCGCCGCACTTGGCGATTCCGTCCTTCCTGAATGGTTAAGGATATCCAACTTGTTGGAATATTGGCTCGAAATCTGACTGGCGGGTGCCGCTCCCAAACCTCTGGAGGTGGTATTTTTTTAACTTTTGCAGGCATAGTCGGCCCATCTTTTAACTTAACCCCAGCGCATAGTTTATTGATTGCCTCTTGACTAATGTCACCATCCACCTGTGCCCAGTAGGTTTTCGACGTTTTTTGTTTTGGGTTGGCAATTTGATGTTGCAGTTTACCGTCATTGGTTAACACTAATAAACCTTCACTATCTCGATCTAAGCGCCCGGCAGCGTATACATCAGGTACGTTTATATAGTCTTTGAGGGTCTTACGATTTTGGTCATCGGTAAATTGAGTCAGTACATCGAAAGGTTTATTAAATAAAAGTACCGTCCTGTTTTGACCTATCGATTTCTTTTTTACGTGCTTTTTACGATTCATTTTGAATAACTATTCACTTTTTTATGGTTTTAGTGTGCTTGGATCTGGTAAACCGAGTTTAGCCCATATATCATTGATTGTTAGCATCTATAATCTTTCGTGATGAACTATTTTTTGCGGTTCGGTGCGAAACCACAGTATATTTTATGCATAATTAATGTAATAAAGTACTGGTTATAATAGCTATATTGATTAGAATCTGTGCTCAAATTTTTAAGTTTATTGATAGATATTTTATTTATCATCGCTTTCGTCTGAGTAATTTGGATTAACCAGGCGGTTCCGCCGCCACCACTGAGGTATATAATGACTACATCAAAGTCTAAGATTATTTACACAAAAACTGATGAAGCCCCTGCGTTGGCTACCTATTCACTTTTACCCATAGTCCGTAAATTCGCGGATGCAGCTGGTATCGAAGTTGAAGTGAGTGATATATCGTTAGCTAGCAGAATTTTGGCTGTTTTCCCTGACTACCTAACTGATGAGCAGAAAGTTCCCGATGCATTATCAATTTTAGGCGATCTTACCCAGGTTCCAGAAACAAATATTATTAAACTACCCAACATCAGTGCTTCAATTCCTCAATTAAAAGCTGCGATTAAAGAACTTCAAGATAATGGTTTTGCATTACCTGAGTTTCCTGAAAATCCGCAAACAGACGAAGAAAAAGAAATTAGAAACCAATACGGTAAAGTATTAGGTAGCTCAGTAAACCCAGTACTTCGTGAAGGTAACTCTGACCGCAGAGCACCTACTGCAGTTAAAAATTATGCAAAAAAACATCCTCATTCAATGGGGCCATGGAGTCAGGCTTCTCGTACCCACGTAGGCCACATGCAAGGCGGAGATTTTTACTCAGGTGAGAAATCTGTAACCGTTGAAAAAGCCGGTCATGTTAGTATTGAATTCACTGACACTGCGGGAAATAAAACCACTCTCAAACCTCGTGTTGATTTGCTTGCTGGTGAAGTGATTGACGGTATGTGCATGAGCAAAAAAGCCTTGTGTGCATTTTTTGAAGAGCAAATTCAAGATGCAAAAGAAACGGGCATTTTGTTTTCTTTACATGTTAAAGCAACCATGATGAAAGTGTCTCACCCGATTGTATTCGGACACTGTGTTAAGGTTTTCTACAAAGAGTTATTCGACAAGTATCAAGACTTGTTTGATGAGCTAGGGGTTAATCCTAATAATGGTTTAGGCAGTGTTTACGATAAAATCGCCACATTACCTGCTTCACAAAGAGCAGAAGTAGAAGCAGATATCAATCGTTGTTACCAAGACCGTCCGCCACTAGCGATGGTTAATTCAGACAAAGGTATTTCGAATCTGCACGTGCCAAGCGACGTTATTGTTGATGCGTCTATGCCTGCCATGATCCGTAGTTCCGGTCAGATGTGGGGACCAGATGGAAAACCTCAAGATACTAAAGCGGTTATCCCAGAAAGTACTTATGCAACAATTTATCAGGAAGTCATTAACTTCTGTAAAACCCACGGTGCATTTGATCCCACGACTATGGGCACAGTACCAAATGTCGGTTTGATGGCTCAAAAAGCTGAAGAATACGGTTCACACGATAAAACATTTGAAATGACTGGCGACGGTAAAGTTCAAATTATCGACCAAGATGGCAATGTGCTTATTGAGCACGATGTTGAAGAAGGTGATATCTGGCGTATGTGTCAGGCGAAAGATGCGCCAATTCGCGATTGGGTGAAACTTGCGGTTACTCGTGCAAGACTTTCAGGTATGCCAGCAATTTTTTGGTTAGATGATGAACGTGCTCACGATGTTCAACTAATTAACAAAGTAACTGAATACTTAAAAGAGCATGATACAGAAGGGTTACACATTGAAATAATGGCTCCAGTTCGTGCTATTCGTTACACCATGGAGCGTGCTATTCGTGGATTGGATACGATTTCTGTAACAGGAAACGTATTACGTGATTACCTAACTGACTTATTCCCAATTTTGGAATTAGGAACCAGTGCAAAAATGTTATCTATCGTGCCGCTAATGGCCGGTGGCGGATTGTTTGAAACCGGTGCGGGCGGCTCTGCTCCAAAACACGTTCAACAGTTTGTTGAAGAAGGGCATTTGCGTTGGGATTCCTTAGGTGAATTCCTTGCAATCGCGGTATCTCTTGAAGATCTAGCGATTAAAAATGACAATAGCAAAGCTAAGTTGTTGGCAGCGGAGTTAGATAAAGCCACTGAAACGCTATTAAATAATGGCAAGTCACCATTACGTAAAGCGGGTCAACTTGACAACCGTGGTAGCCATTTCTATCTGGCTATGTATTGGGCTCAAGGGTTAGCTAGCCAAACAGAAGATGCTGAATTAGCCGAATATTTTGCGCCTATTGCAAAAGCATTAAGTGACAATGAAGAGAGTATTGTTGCGGAAATTGATGCTACTCAGGCTAAGCCTGCTGATATCGGTGGATATTATTATCCAAACGAAAGCTTAATTACTAAAGCTATGTGTCCTAGTGAAACACTGAATTCAATTGTTTCTTAATTGAATGTGTTATTAATCGATCCCATCCTTTAGGTTGGGGTCGAAAATAAAACTTACAAATAAAGCAGGCTAAATAGCCTGCTTTTTATTTGAAAAGTAGTATTAAGTCTAGTTTAACTATCTTTCAGGTTCATCGCTGATGTCTATGTTCTCAGCGTGCAAGCCTTTTGGCCCTTGCTGAACTTCATAAGTCACTTCTTGACCCGCTTTTAAAGATCGATAACCGTCCATCTTAATTGTGGAGTAATGTGCGAAAATATCTTCTCCACCATCATCAGGAACAATAAAACCGAACCCTTTTGCATTGTTAAACCATTTGACTTTTCCAACCGCCATACATCTGCTTCCTTTTAATCCCTTGAACTGACACTGCATAATCCCCACTATAAGAGTGTAGAGATGAGGCAAATCGACTGCACAACGTTTTGCCCTATGTAAAATGTAGATATTTTAACCTACTAATGTCAAGGTCAAATTAATTTAATCGACAAAAATAACGAAAAACAGCACAATTAATCGTAAATCAGCACAATTTTTGTCAAAACGGCACTATTATTTGAATATGAGTAAAGATAATACAATAAGCATAGATCACGATAAGCACTTAGAGGCAATCAAAAAGAAAGTTGAACCGCCTCCCATGTACAAGGTCTTGATCAATAACGACGATTACACTCCGATGGATTTTGTCATTGAGGTGTTGATGCGCTTTTTTAACATGGATGCTGAAAAAGCCAATCAACTGATGTTGACAGTACATTATCGGGGGCGTGCTGTATGCGGTGTTTATACCGCCCAAATCGCTGAGACAAAAGTGATGCAGGTCAATCAGTATGCTAGAAAACATCAGCATCCTTTAATGTGCAGCATGGAGCAAGCATAGGCAAAAGGGTGTACAGTTAATTTTTTTAAATAGCGTTTTTTATGCAAATGATCGCATAAAACAATTGATTTTAACCTTTGAATCAGAGAGTCTGATAACGAAGAAATATGTAGAAATGGAGGCTTTAACCATGGAAACGTCAATTTTTAAAGGCGGTTTTTGTGGCTAATAAACTGATCATTAAGGTTTTATCTGATTCAGAAGATAACAACCCAAGTCAGTTTTCTTCAGGGTTAACCAACCAACCCGATTTTAGGAGGGTATAAGTATGTTGAATAAAGATTTAGAGCAGACCCTTAACGAAGCGTTTATCTTTGCCAGAGAGCATCGTCATGAATTTATGACAGTGGAACATCTGTTACTAGCGCTTTTGGATAATAAAGCCGCCAGAGAAGCTCTCAAAGCGTGTGGAGCCAATATTGAGTCTATCAAAGCCGAGCTAATCGATTTTGTTAAAGACACCACACCACTCATTTTAGAAGATGATACAAGTGATCGAGAAACTCAGCCCACTTTAGGCTTTCAGAGGGTATTGCAACGCGCCGTATTCCATGTGCAATCGTCCGGGAAAGAAGAAGTTACCGGTGCTAACGTTTTAGTAGCGATTTTCAGTGAACAAGAATCTCAAGCGGTTTATATTCTGAAAAAAACCGACGTTACCCGATTGGATGTGGTTAATTACATATCCCATGGCGTAAGTAAAAACGATGACGAAGCAAATGTTGAAAGCCAAGATGAAACTGCCGAGGGTGAAGAAAATACCTCAGTACTAGAAAAGTACTCGTCAAACTTAAACGTGCAGGCTAAAGCAGGCAAAATTGATCCCCTCATCGGCCGAGATTCAGAATTAGAACGCACAATTCAAATTTTATGTCGGCGACGCAAGAATAACCCTCTTCTAGTGGGCGAGGCAGGTGTAGGTAAAACCGCTATTGCAGAAGGTTTAGCTTATCGCATCGTTAACAATGAAGTTCCTGAAGTAATTGCATCTTCCACCGTATATTCATTGGACTTAGGCGGATTACTGGCGGGCACGAAATACCGTGGCGACTTTGAAAAACGCTTGAAAGGTATTCTCAAAGAGCTGAGTAAAGACGAAGATGCCATATTATTTATTGATGAAATTCACACTATTATTGGCGCAGGAGCTGCTTCCGGTGGGGTGATGGATGCATCTAATTTATTGAAACCCAAGTTAAGTAGTGGCGAACTGCGCTGTATCGGTTCAACAACCTATCAGGAGTATCAAGGAATTTTTGAGAAGGATAGGGCGTTAGCTCGTCGTTTCCAAAAAATTGACGTGACTGAGCCAAGTGTTGCTGATACGACTAAAATACTGATGGGCTTAAAAAGTCGTTACGAGAAACATCATAGTGTGCGCTTTACGAATCAAGCGATTAAAGCGGCCTCAGAGCTCTCTGCTAAGTACATAAACGAACGTCACTTGCCTGATAAGGCAATAGATGTCATCGATGAAGCTGGTGCGTCTCAGCGCTTGTTACCGGTTTCTAAACGACGCAAAACCATAGGCGTAGGGGAAATTGAACATATCATTGCCAAAATGGCCCGTATTCCTGAAAAGTCAGTGTCAGCATCAGATAAAGAAACATTGAAAAATCTGACTCGTGATTTGAAACTGGTTGTGTTTGGTCAAGACAAAGCGATTGAAACCTTGTCTGACGCCATTCGCTTGTCGCGCTCCGGTTTAGGGGTGGAAACTAAACCCATAGGTAACTTTATGTTTGCCGGGCCTACAGGTGTGGGGAAAACTGAAGTCACTCAGCAACTCGCTAAAATAATGGGCGTAGAGTTAGTCCGTTTTGATATGTCTGAGTATATGGAGCGTCATGCGGTCAGTCGATTAATCGGCGCACCTCCTGGTTATGTCGGCTTTGATCAAGGTGGGTTGTTAACCGATGCGGTGATTAAAAACCCATATTGTGTTGTGTTACTCGATGAGATTGAAAAAGCACACAGTGATATATACAACATATTGTTGCAAGTGATGGATCATGGAACCTTAACCGATAACAACGGACGTAAAGTTGATTTCCGCAATGTGGTTTTAGTGATGACAACCAACGCGGGTGTTCAAGAAACCATTAAAACCTCCATTGGTTTTAAACAGCAGGACCACAGCTTTGACGCAATTAGTGAAATCAATAAAATATTTACACCAGAATTTAGAAACCGCTTAGATGGCATTATATGGTTCAATCATCTTGAATCAGACGTTATCTTACAAGTGGTCGATAAATTTATCATTGAACTGCAAGTCCAATTGGACAATAAGGGCGTTTCGATGGAAATTGATGATGCTGCTCGTCAGTGGTTGGCGAAAAAAGGCTACGATAGAGCCATGGGGGCGCGTCCAATGTCTAGAACGATGCAAGAGCATGTGAAGAAAAACTTAGCCAATGAGTTACTCTTTGGTGAGCTAGTCAATGGCGGAACCGTCAAAATTAGCGTCAAAGACGACAAGCTTAATTTCGATTATTCTAATCAAAGCTCTAAGCAAGCGAGTAAAGTTTAGTATTCTAACGGGTTACCCATAGAACACAGACTAGATAAACAAAAACCCAGCAATGCTGGGTTTTTTAATGCTAATTTAGCAAAAGGAACGTGTCTTATCTGGCGCGATAAATGATACGGCCTTTTGTTAGGTCGTAAGGAGTCATCTCAACTGTTACTTTGTCGCCAGTTAATATTCGTATATAGTTTTTGCGCATCTTTCCGGAGATGTGCGCAGTGACGACGTGTCCGTTTTCTAATTCAACGCGGAACATAGTATTAGGAAGTGTGTCCAATACGGTACCTTCCATTTCAATACAGTCTTCTTTCGCCATGTAAGTTGTTTACCTCAATTAATAAATAAGTGTCAAAAATGCCGCGCAGATTTTGCCCAATATGCGGCCAAGAGTAAAGCGCTTATGTGCTTTTTTTTGTGATTAATTGCCATTTATTGTTAATAAAGCGCTGATGTGGGTGAAAATTCGCCTTATAGCGCATTTTTTGACAGGCATCTATTTGATATCCTAAATACAAAAATGATTTATTATTGAGCTTGGCTTGCTCAATTTGTTGCAAAATGGAGAAGGTTCCTAAAGATCGATTAGCGAATTCTGGTTTAAAAAATGTATAAAGCGCAGAATATGCGTCACTCAACACATCGGTAACCGCGACACCGATGAGTTTGTCATCCATATAAAATTCGATAAAAAGTGTATCTAGCCAGTCACATTCGATGAATCCAGTATATTGATTTTTACTGGCAGGATACATGCTCCCATCGTTATGACGTTGGTTTATATATTCGGCATAAATAGGGTAGTATTCGGCTTTACTGTTGGAACTGGTTAATACTTGAATATCAGCGTTTTTATTTATAATACGACGTTGACTCTTAGATGCTAAAAATGCATCCACTGGAATTCTAATGGACTGGCACGCGTTACATTGATTGCAGTGTGGCCGATAAATTTGTTCCCCACTGCGACGAAAACCATGTCCGAGTAGGTAATTGTATTGATGATCCAGTTGATCATCACTGTCTGTTACCAACACCAGTAATTGTTCTTGTTCCTTCTCCAGATAACTGCATTGAAATTGCTGAGTTATACCAAATTTCATGTTCATGCTGTTAGCACCTGAGGGGCCCAAAATTTAGCGGGTTTCTTTTCCACTTCAGAGGCCAATAATTCCAAAAACGTTTTTCTGGGTATTTCTTCGCATCCCAAACTGGCTAAGTGTGGGTTTTGCATTTGGCAATCAATTAGCCTGACGTCATTGGCTTTTAGCAACTCAACTAAATAATGAAACCCAACTTTAGATGCATTAGCTTGGCGGCTAAACATGGATTCTCCACAAAACACATTATTGACAAACACACCATATAATCCGCCAATTAAACCCTCATCATTCCAAACTTCTATGGAGTGGGCGTAACCAGCCTGGTGTAGATTTTTATAGGCTTCTATCATTTCTGTGGTTATCCAAGTGCCATTGTCTTTTCGTGGAATGGTAGAGCAGGCGTCGATAACATCATTGAAGCAGGTATCCATGGTGACCTTAGGCGTGGTTTTACGGATATGTTTAAGCAAACTTTTACTACTTTTATACTTTTCAGTAAAAAGCACGCCTCGTGGATCGGGACTCCACCATAAAATAGGCTCCCCGGCTGAGAACCAAGGGAAAATACCATGTTGGTAGCTCCTTACTAAGCGAGGGACACTAAGATCACCTCCAAAAGCTAACAGACCATTGGGGTCTTTTAAGGCATCTAAAGGAGATGGGAAGGTGAGAGAAGTGTCAAGCTTGTACAAGGAAATCATGGTTTATGTTCTCTCTAAAACAAGCTCGACCTTAACTGCTTAATCGCTTAATGCATCCAAGAACTTTTCAGCATCCAGTGCCGCCATACAGCCAGTTCCCGCAGATGTAATCGCCTGACGATAAACATGGTCGCAAACGTCACCGGCGGCAAAAACACCTTCCACGCTAGTTTGCGTTGCGTTTCCTTCAAGGCCACTGTTAATCTTGATATAGCCATCTTTCATATCCAATTCACCTTCAAATATATCGGTGTTTGGTTTATGCCCAATAGCAACAAACAAGCCCATGATGTCGATTTCTTCGGTCGCTTCCGAATTAACATCTTTTATGCGTACCCCAGTTACGCCCATTTCATCACCCAGTACCTCATCTAAGGTTCTGTCTAAATGTAAAACTACGTTGCCATTTTTAGCTTTTTCAAATAAACGATCAGATAAAATCTTTTCGCTTCTAAATGAATCGCGTCTATGAATAACATGCACTTCTGAGGCAATATTTGATAAATACAGTGCTTCTTCAACAGCAGTATTACCACCGCCAATGACTGCGACTTTCTGATTGCGATAGAAGAAACCGTCACAAGTGGCACAGGCTGAAACCCCTTTACCCATGAATGCTGTTTCAGATTCCATCCCTAGATATTTTGCTGATGCACCTGTGGCTATAATTAATGCATCACAGGTATAAGTGCCATTGTCGCCTACCAAAGTGTAAGGGCGTTTGGATAGATCCGTTTTGTTTATGTGGTCAAAAATGATTTCTGTATCAAATTTTTCAGCATGTTTCTGCATTCTCACCATCAAGTCTGGCCCAGTTAATCCCTCAGGGTCCCCTGGCCAGTTCTCAACTTCTGTTGTTGTGGTAAGCTGTCCACCTTGTTGAATCCCTGTCAGCAAAACAGGGTTTAGGTTAGCTCGTGCAGCATAAACAGCAGCAGAATAGCCGGCTGGACCCGATCCCAAAATTAAAAGACGTACGTGTCTTACTTCAGACATAAATTGTTCTCCGAAAATAGTCAGGATTGAAGCAATCCGTCTGACCAATAAATAAATTAAAAAGTGCTTTTAAACATATGGATTTTTAAGCTAGATTCAACGGTAAAAATTGTATTTAGATCAAATAATTTAAGATTTTAATTAAACTTAGTGAAAAGTTGTATTTTATATTCTCTTAATCGGAAAATAAATCGCCCTAAATTTTAAATTTTTTGTTCAATTTACACATTGTTTCAATTGAATAGTGGTGAATTTACTCATTCTGCTAATTTATTTTGGTAAATTTTGTGATTAAAGATTATCCTTATATACAGTACTACGTCATTAAACAGCAAGGATTCAAATGTCTCAGAGTGTGACCGGAATATTTAAAGATGGTCAAGAATATATGAAAACTTGGCCAATGGAAAAGCAGTTGAATGGGCTGTTTCCCGAATATCGGGTAATTAGCGCTACTAAGTTGTCGATTACCATCATGCCACCACTTGCTGTATTAAGTACGTTTTCTATTATCAACTTTTACGGCGATAGCTTTATACCTCAGGGCATCGCAATAGGCGCTTTTTTTCTGAGCCTGCCTATGCAGGGGTTAATGTGGTTAGGTCATCGATCTAATCAAACCCTTCCTCCAGCATTGCGCGCTTGGTATCAGGAAATTCATCATAAAATGCAATTACAAGGTGTGAAGGTTAACCAACAACGCTCTCAACCTCGTTATAAAGAATTGGCGAAACTATTGAAAACTGCGTTTAAAGAGCTTGATAAAGTGTTTACCAAGCAATGGTTTTAATAATTCCATCATTGTTAAAATAGTGCTTTATTGCGTTATCTGTACTAACTGTTGCTGACATTTTCGGCAGCAGTAAATCTGTTGTTTATTCACCACTTTATTATGCCTTCGAACCGTCAGTTTTACGGTTCCACATTTACATTGATAATCAAACATCTTCCCTTGAGTTTTAGTGGTGTCCATTTTGTGCCTTACCCTAGGTGGCAGATTGAACACATTGTGCATGATGGATTGCCATTCAATACCATGGGGTTTGACACGATTGAATCGCTGGAAAGCAACAATATGCGCTACTTCATGGGGTAAAACGGTTTGCATAAACTCTTCGAAATTATCTTTTAACAAAGTTGCGTTGAGTTTTATGATGTTTTTTTGAAGATGAGCGGTTCCGGCTATATTTCCCCTTTGATTGAACAACAATTGAGGGGCAACAAACGTCTGATTGAAATACCTATCAGCCATCTGTATACATTCGATTAAACGACGCTGAATTCGAGTTTGTTGTTCTGGGTTGATCATTTCAAGTGGGCTAATGCATAGGGTTAATTGAGTGTAGAGAAAATGATTAATGGCCAAAGTTGGCCATTAATCGTGGGTAGGATAATAGAAGTTAGTTTACTTCACAAACTAAACAATGGGCGTAAATACCATTCGGATCATTTAGTTTGGTAACTGCATCAACTTGTTCTAAAAGATCTTTAATAACGCCAGATACGACAGAGTCTTTTTTAGCGAAGGTGCCGTGACCAACTGTTGCTGATGCCTGTCCTAAAAACTCTTTCCAGAATTTTTCACTAGGACTTAAATCGCGTTCTACATATTTGGTTTCGTAATTTTCTAAATTAGCTAAATCAGCTGCAGCGGAAACGGCATTATCTAAGTAACCAAGGTTATCGACTAATCCTAAGTCTTTCGCAGTCTCACCAATCCAAACTCTACCTTGAGCAATTTTATCCACTTCATCAACACTCATGTTTCTTGAGATTGCTACCAAATTTAGGAAATCTTGATAACCATGATTGATACTCATTTGAATGACTTGACCCACTCTTGGATCAAGGGCTTTTGTCACACTTAATCCAGCAAAGTCGGTTGTACCAACACCATCAGAGTGAATACCAAGATAATCTAAAGAGTCTTCAAAAGTCATAAACATGCCAAATATACCAATAGAGCCAGTGATAGTGCTTGGTGCAGCCCAAATTTCATCAGCAGTTGCCGATATCCAATAGCCACCTGACGCAGCATAAGTGCTCATTAGCGCCACTACCGGTTTGTTGGCGGCTTTAAGGTTTTCAACTTCTTGTCGAATGATTTCTGACGCAAAAGCGCTGCCACCAGGAGAGTCAACATAAAGTACAACGGCTTTTATTGTGTCATCCAGGCGGGCCTTGCGAAGCAAATTAGCGGTGCTGTCACCACCTATGTCACCAGGTTTTTGTGTGCCGTTTAAGATCTCACCTTTGGCGACGACTATTGCAACATGATCAACATCTACCTGAGGAAGGTGATAAATGGGTTTAATCACTTTTAGATAGTTGTTTAGGCTTATTTGACTAAAACTCTTATGCTCCTTGTCTTCACCAACAATATCAATTATTTCCTGTCTGACTTCTTCGCGAGTAGGTAACCCATCTACCCAACCGTTTGCCATTGCGTAGGCGGCAAAATCACCATCGGCTTGCTC
This sequence comes from Aliiglaciecola aliphaticivorans, assembly GCF_054782055.1. Lineage (NCBI taxonomy): Bacteria > Pseudomonadati > Pseudomonadota > Gammaproteobacteria > Alteromonadales > Alteromonadaceae > Aliiglaciecola > Aliiglaciecola aliphaticivorans. The sequence goes on along the minus strand of NZ_BAAGTF010000060.1, from coordinate 57,678 downwards.
AAATTTAACTAAAAATTTGTCGAGGTCTTCATCAAAGTCATTGGTCGTTAAATTGCGCGCTGCGGCAACATCAGCTTTGTATTGATTCCATAGTACAGTCAACCACGCTTTATTGGCTTCTTTCGCTGGCTCAGACATATCATCGCGAATGTAAGGTTCTACCGCAGATTTGTATGTACCTACTTTAAATACGTGAGTTGTCACTTTCAGTTTTTCAAGGGCCGCTTTGTAATATAGGGGGTATCTTCCGTAACCTTCAAACATCATGGCACCCATAGGATTCATGTACACTTTGTCAGCTTTACTTGCGAGGTAATACTGACTTTGAGTATAGAAATCTGAGACCGCATAGACTGGCTTACCACTTTCCTTAAAATCGTCAATTGCGACAGCGACTTGTTTCATTTTATCCATGCCTACATTGCCCATACCTTGGAGCTGGAGAATCATGGTTTTAACTCGATTATCGTGTTTTGCGTTTTCTATAGCAAACAACACATCTTTTAATAACACTTCTGGATTTTCTGGTTTTTGGCCAAATGCTTCTTCTAAAAATTTATTCATTGGATCAACATAGCGCTTCTCTATCACTATGTCGCCTTCAATATTGAGCACTAAAGCGGTACTTTTCGGGACTAATACTTTGCCATCATCTTTCATTAACATCGCAATTAAGCCGATTGCTAAAATAATAAAAATAATATTAAAAAATGCTTTTCGACAGAAATTTAAAACTGTCCAAATCCCAACAAAAAAAGATTTAGTCCAACTACTACCATTTGCCATATAGAAATTCACCTGAAATTGTACAATTTACTTATCCTAACGAATTTTAATAATTTAGCGACAACACAAATGTAATTTTTTATGAATGGGCAGATATTTATGGTGAATTTTGCCCATTTGCAGCCTGGGCATGTGTTTTTCCCACACTAAATCCACTCTGATTAAAAATAGCTTAACAGGGTAACTTTGCGGTTGCAGTCAAACAATGAAGTTTGCATACTAATATCTGAATTTCAATTTTAGTCATTTGGTTATTATGCAAGCACTGGATTTACTGTTACACAGGCGTTCTCAACCCAGATTGAAGGGGCCCGCTCCTCAAGGTCAGCAGCTCGAGACAATTATGCAAGCGGCCCTCAGGGCGCCTGATCATGCTGGTTTGACACCTTGGAAGTTTGTGGTTTGTCAGGGCAGGGGATTGATTAAATTAGGCGAGATTTTTGAAGAAGCCGCAATCAATGAAGGTCTAGATGAAAACCAGATCCAGCGAGCACCGCAAATGCCCCTGCGAGCGCCAATGGTGATAGTGGCAATCGCAAAGTATTCAGAGCATCCTAAAGTACCCTGGGTTGAGCAGGTAGCTTCAGCTTCTTGCGCTGTTCATAGTATGCAAATGGCCGCAGTTGCCCAAGGTTTTGGTGGCGTTTGGCGAACCGGTTCTTATGCCCAGAATGAAGATGTTAAATGTGCCTTCTTTTTAGAAGAAAAAGATGAAATCGTTGGTTTTTTGTACCTAGGTACGCCTACAAATGATGCCATGCCAGCCCCGCAAAGAGACAGCGCTGAGTATTTTGAGTTTTGGAATTGATGAGTCGGAATGAATGTGTAGATAGTTTAATATTCAACCCCTTAATCAAAAAAGCCCCTTTTAAGGGGCGTTTTTATTGTGTTTGTTATCTTATCAATTAAGATAGAAAATTGCGCTATTCCAGCGTAAACGTCATCCCCGCTTTAGCAACTAATCGGTCTATTAATTTATTTCCCATAGCAGGAGCCGTCGTCCAAATTCCGCCTTTTACTTCTAGATCATCCTTAGCTAGACAAACGGCACACTCTGAAATCATCTTTGACGTTGTACCGTAACCAGGATCCATCGCACCTTTTACGCTGACCATCAGATGCTTATCACCTTCTTGAGCGGAAAAAACAACGTCAAAAAAGCCGGCTTCTCGTTCTTCTTTGCTTGGCCCTTCGCCTGGTTTAGGCCCTTCATCACTCGCCATACTCTTATCTTCAGCTACATGCTCGGCAATGGCTTTACCTTTATCTCCTGGTCCTGTGAACATCATTTCATCGTAAATAAAGTCCTCACCATATTGATGGGATAATAAATAGTTTGAACGATGAATATTGCGAGTGTTAATTGCTGCCATGATAAAGGGGGCTGACCAACTATTAAACTCTTCTTCGTATATAGGTTTATTGCCTAGAGGCTGCTCAGGACCGTTAAAACCAGGGGTTAAGGAAAACGGATTGAGTAAAACTTGCATAACTCCTTTATCTTTCTTGGCCGCAGCCATAGTGGCTTGTAAACTGGCTTTAGTCCCACCTGAAAATGTACCTTTCATACCTCTTACTCGCCCTTTCACTCGACTAAAAGTTCGTGAAAATCTTTGTTTGGCTTCTTGTTGCAGGAAATACACGCCCAAATCGAAAGGAATTGAATCAAATCCACATGAAAATACAATTCTAGCGCCACTTTTTTCCGCAGTATCTTGATGTTGGGCGATCATATCGTGCATCCACGTGGGTTCACCACAAAGATCGACATAATCTGTTCCAGACTCTGCGCACAAGGCCACTAAATCGTTGCCGTATAATTGATAGGGACCGACTGTGGTTAACACTACCTTAGTGCTTTGAACCAGGGATTTTAGAGTGTCTAAATCATTTGAGTCTGCGACTAAACAGTCGACCTCGGAACTCAGATTCAAATCTGATTTTATTTGTTTGAGTTTGTCTAGATTACGCCCAGCAATAGCCCAGTTTAGAGCTTGTTTACCTGAATAGGTATTGCTTAGGTATTCTGCAACGAGTTGGCCAGTAAAACCAGTGGCTCCGTATACAATCACATCGTAAGTTGTTTTCGACATAATATTTTCAACTAATCATTTTCTATTTAAAGGAACAAAGATAGTAAACAAATTAATCTTAAATTAAGAGTTGATATGACTTATTAGCGACTATTGATATGGCAAATAGTTAAGCTCAAGATAGGATCGTAAACTTAGAAGTGTAATTTTTAGAAGTTAATTATGGATGACAATTAAAAAAGGCACTATTACACAGCTCTGTAATAATGCCTTAATTAACGCGTTACGTTACTTGTTAAGGTACGGTAACGATTTTAAATGCGTTAGTGGACCCTATGGTTTCCATTTCATCACCGTAAGTCATAACAAAGCAATCGCCGCTTTCAACGATACCTTTGCTTTTAAGCACATCAATCACATCTTGTTTTAACTTACCTGGCTCACTGCCTCGAGAATCAAAGTAAACCTGCTTTACACCTCTAAACAAGGCCATGGTATTTAACGTTGACTCATGACGTGACAATGCAAAAATAGGTAGGGAGGTGGTAATACGAGACATAATTTTAGATGTACTACCACTTTCTGTTAAGGCAATAAGTGCTTTAATACTTGCTAAGTGATTCGCCGCATACACCGCAGATAATGCTACTGTTTCACTGACGGATGCGAATTTTTCATCAACTCTGTGTTTCGATATTTTGACGCTTGGATGGGTTTCAGCTCCTTCACAAACCCGAGCCATAGCGGCAACGGTTTCAACTGGAAAGTCACCAGCTGCGGTTTCGGCTGAAAGCATCACTGCATCGGTACCATCTAAGACTGCGTTTGCTACGTCCATGACTTCCGCGCGGGTAGGCATTGGGCTGCTAATCATCGATTCCATCATTTGCGTAGCTGTAATGACCACTTTGTTCATTTGTCTGGAACGAGCAATTAATTTCTTTTGCACGCCCACTAGCTCAGCATCGCCAATTTCAACTCCTAAATCGCCACGGGCAACCATTACTGCGTCTGAAGCTTGAATGATGTCATCTATCGCTTCGTCACTGGCAACGGTCTCAGCTCGTTCAACTTTTGCACAAATAAGGGCTCTGCAACCTGCTTCTACTGCAAGTTTGCGGGCGTAATCTAAATCGGCACCGCTTCTAGGAAATGAAACCGCTAAATAATCAACATCCATTTGTGCTGCGGTTTTGATATCTTGTTTGTCTTTTTCTGTTAGTGCTTCTGCTGACAACCCACCGCCTAAACGATTGATCCCTTTATTATTTGAGAGCTTTCCGCCAACGGTGACTTTGGTGAAAACCTTTCTGCCTTCTACTTTTTCGACCAACAATTGAATACGGCCATCATCTAACAACAATAAATCATCAGGGTGAACGTCGTCCGGAAGCGCTTTGTAATCAATACCAACGGCTTGCTGATTGCCATCTTCTTTAGCCATTTCAGCATCAAGAATGAATCCATCGCCAATTTTTAGAGTAATGGGGCCTTCTTTGAATCGAGACACTCGGATTTTTGGACCTTGCAGATCACCAAGAATGGCAATGTATTTCCCTAGTTTTTTCGCCACATCTCTAACGATTTTCGCGCGGTTGATGTGATCTTCAGCAGTTCCGTGAGAGAAATTCATACGCACAACATTTGCACCTGCTTTGATTATGCCTTCAATCATTTCAGGAGTATCGGTTGCGGGTCCAAGAGTAGCGAGAATTTTAGTACGTCTTAACATAGAATTTAGTGTCCGACTTGGTTTGTTAAAAAATAACCTGAATTGGCGAATAAAAAGCCGATTTGTGTTTTTTCGGCAAATAACACGACTACAAGTTCAAGATTTTGTAATTTTATTACAAAATAGTAGTGCAAAGTGTCGTAAAAGTGAATTTATTTCATTAAAAATTTGATGAAACTTAAATGACACTTTGTTGTAGCTACTCATCTCTTTTTTCAAATCTAGAGCCTCTGAGGGTATCTTTTACCCGTTTAAGGTTTTCTCTAAACTTACCGCCGCGCCTTAACGTAAAGCCTGTAGCAAGAATATCAATTAGAATTAATTGGGCGATTCTGGATGCCATTGGCATGTACATATCGGTGTCTTCGGGAACTTCTAACGACAACACTAAATTACATTCTTTGGCTAGGGGGCTATTTTTCGAGGTGATACCCACAACAGTTGCATCATTTGCTCTGGCGATATGAGCTATTTCCACTAAGCTTTTCGTTCTGCCAGTGTGGGAGATTAACACCACAACGTCATCTTCTGTGCTATTCATGCAACTCATGCGCTGCATTAAAATGTCTTCGAAATAAACGACTGGCACGTTAAATCTGAAAAATTTATTGAGGGCATCATGGGCAACAGAAGCACTGGCACCTAATCCGAAAAATGATATTTTCTGCGCCTGAGTGAGTAAATCAACGGCACGATTAACGGTATTAATATCCACCGATTGTCTCGCAACCTCTAGTGATGCCATGGTTGATTCGAATATTTTTTTAGTATATTCGTCAGGGCCGTCACTTTCCTCCACGTGTCTATTGACATAAGGCGTTCCGTTGGCAAGACTTTGGGCTAAGTGTAATTTGAAATCTGGAAAGCCTTTGGTATCCAAACGGCGGCAAAATCGGTTGACGGTAGGTTCGCTAACATCTGACATTTTAGCAAGGGTAGCTATACTTGAATGTATTGCAGTCTGAGGATTGTCGAGGATAATATCCGCTACTTTTCTTTCAGATTTACTAAAAACAGACTTATTTTGTGTTATTTTTTCAAGAATATTCATCGGTGCATAAATCTTATTGTTATGTTTTGACTTAAAATAATCGGCATTTAATACTCATTTTGCCGCTTTGTTACTGTAATTGTTGTAAGTTTTTATCAAATTAGCCAGCATTTTTTATTAGCTTTGGTAAAATAAACATAATATTTGTAATTAAACAAGAGTCGTAATGTGTTGTAATATTACAACATATAATGTTAAATTTTAGATCAATTGTCATAATAATACGTAATTCATGTGTTGTAATTACATTTTATTAGTGTTCATTCTTCTCTACAAAGGTTATTAAAATGGTATTGGAAAATTCTATTGAACCATGTGATTTTGTCCTTTTTGGCACAAAAGGCGATCTAGCCCGCCGTAAATTATTGCCGGCTTTATATCAATTAGAAAAAGCAAACTTGGTGCATGCCGATTCACAAATTATCGGCGCCGCCCGTCAAGATATAAGTGATGAAGAATACGTTGAAGATGTAAAAAATAGTATCGTTGAGTTTAGTGGCGAAACCATATGTGAAGAAACTTGGGAGCGCTTTGCAGAAAAGCTCCAGTATGTGTGTGTCGATATGAAAGACGTCGACAACTACCCAACATTTAAAAAGCACATAGATAGTTCGCGTACCATGGTCTGCTACTTAGCAACTCCGCCTTCTATTTTTGGTGATATTTGTAAAGGCTTGCACAATGCGGGTGTTATCGATTCAAGTGTTCGCGTGGTGCTTGAAAAACCCCTAGGTCATGACTTGCAATCATCCAAAGTGATCAATGATCAAGTGGCAGAATTCTTCGACGAAAAGCAAATTTATCGCATTGATCATTACTTGGGTAAAGAAACAGTGTTAAATCTGGTTTCATTGCGTTTTGCTAATTCAATTTTTGCCACTAACTGGGACCACAACTGCATCGATCACGTGCAAATTTCTGTGGCCGAATCAGTGGGAATCGAAGGCCGTTGGGGTTACTTTGATGAAGCAGGACAAATGCGTGACATGGTGCAAAACCACTTGTTACAAATTCTCACGTTGATTGCAATGGAGCCTCCCGCTGTATTGGATGCCGACAGCATTCGTGATGAAAAGCTCAAAGTTCTGAAAGCACTTAGACCTATTACCGCAGCCAATGTGCAAACAGATACCGTGCGTGGTCAATATGTTGGCGGTTTTGTAAAAGGGAAAGAAGTACCGGGTTATCTGGATGAAGAAGGGGCGAATACTAAATCTGAAACAGAAACCTTTGTATCTCTAAAAGTACATCTGGATAATTGGCGTTGGGCAGGGGTTCCTTTTTACCTGCGCACTGGTAAACGTTTACCCAGTAAAACCAGTGAAGTGGTCATCTATTTTAAACGTCAGCCTCACAACTTGTTTGGTGAAAGTTTTGCGCAATTGCCTCCTAATAAACTGACCATACGCTTACAACCTGATGAGGGTGTCGAAATCACCGTCATGAATAAAGTTCCAGGATTGACCAGTAGTGGATCTATGGACTTACAAAAGTCGCGCTTGAACCTTAGTTTCTCAGAAGAGTTCAAAGACGATCGAATTGCCGACGCATATGAAAAATTATTGTTAGAAGTGATGATCGGGAATCAAGCACTATTCGTTCGACGCGATGAAGTTGAACAAGCTTGGACTTGGGTGGACGGAATTTTCCGAGCTTGGGGAGCGAACAATGATTTGCCTGAACCCTATCAAGCGGGAACCTGGGGACCTGTAGCATCAATAGCGCTGCTAGCTCGAGACAATCGTGCTTGGTATGAATCTCGAATTGGGAAGAAAAAATAATATGGCGTTAATTGAAACTAAATTTTCTTCTGTTGAAGAATTGAATGAAGATTTTTCAGCGCAAATTGCAGACATTTTAAAAAGCGGGATAGCTAAAAACGGTCGTGCTAGCCTTGCGGTTTCTGGCGGGCGTACCCCAGCAAAATTGTTTAACCAACTTTCAACGCAAACACTGGAATGGGATAAAGTTGACGTTACCTTAGTGGATGAGCGTTGGGTGGAAGAAAGTGATCCTGCAAGTAATGCTGCTATGGTTAAGCGTGAACTACTCATCAATAACGCGGCAGCAGCGAATTTTTATGGTTTAAAAACCTCGGAAGGCGATGCCCGTAACGCAGTGTCTTTCCTAAATGAAAACCTAGCTAAAATAAAAACGCCTTTTGATGTTTTGATTCTTGGCATGGGAGAAGATGGTCACACAGCTTCATTGTTTCCATGTTCAGAACAAATAGAGCAGGGGTTAAATACGGATATAGATAGTGATTATATTGCGGTTACCCCCACCACTGCACCTAATCAAAGAATGTCACTCACCTTAAAAAGTATTCTTAAAAGCGAGAATATCTTTTTGCATTTAGTTGGTGAATCTAAAAAACGTATTATCGACATTGCGCAGCAAAGTGATGACGCCTTGGAAATGCCTATACGAGCCGTCTTTAATAATACTGATGTGAAACTTATTTGGGCTGCTTAGGAGAACATATGAATTCTGTGATTCAAGAAGTAACCGAACGGATTATCGAAAGAAGTCGACAATCCAGACAAAATTATCTCGATAAAATTGAAAGTGCACGCTTGCAAGGGCCACATCGTGGAGTGTTATCCTGCGGTAACCTAGCCCACGGCTTTGCAGCCTGTAATACCGAAGATAAGGCTGATTTAACCAGCTTAACGAAATCTAATATTGCCATTGTATCCTCATACAATGACATGCTTTCTGCTCACCAACCCTATGAAGCGTATCCGCAAATTCTTAAAGACGCGATACGAGATATCGGCAGTGTAGCTCAGTTTGCAGGCGGTGTTCCGGCCATGTGTGATGGTGTTACCCAAGGCAATCCAGGTATGGACTTGAGCTTGATGAGCCGTGATGTGATTGCATTATCTACCGCTGTTGGACTGTCGCATAATATGTTTGATGGTGCTTTGATGCTGGGTATTTGTGACAAAATTGTACCCGGGCTGCTAATGGGCTCTTTGAGTTTTGGGCACCTTCCCACTGTTTTTGTTCCTGCTGGTCCTATGCCATCAGGTATACCCAATAAAGAGAAAGCGCGTGTACGCCAAATGTTCGCTCAGGGGAAAGTAGGGCGCAAAGAATTACTTGAATCTGAATCGAAAAGTTATCATTCAGCGGGAACTTGTACCTTTTACGGGACTGCGAACAGTAACCAATTAGTCGTAGAAGTGATGGGCTTGCATTTACCAGGTTCGTCCTTTGTAAATCCAGGAACAGATCTACGGGATGAACTGACTAAAGCTGCGGCCCGTCAAGTTACTCGATTAACCGATTTAGGTGATAATTATACGCCCATAGGTCATATTGTAGATGCAAAAGCTCTGGTAAATGGTTTGGTCGCTCTACTGGCAACAGGTGGCTCAACTAACCATACTATGCATTTAGTGGCAGTGGCGCGTGCTGCTGGATATGAAATAAATTGGGATGACTTTTCGGATATTTCCAATGCAGTACCATTGTTGACGCGTATTTACCCCAATGGTTCTGCGGATATTAACCACTTCACAGCAGCCGGCGGCATGGCTGTCTTGTTTAAAGAGCTACTCAGCGCAGGATTGTTGCACAATGACGTTAAAACCATCTGTGGCGATGGCTTGGAGCAATATACCAAAGAACCTACTTTAAAAGATGGTGAGTTAACCTGGCAAGATGGTCCGGTTGAGTCATTTGATAAAGAGGTTATTTCATCGGTTGCTAAGCCCTTTAAACCCGATGGTGGTTTATCGGTATTACATGGTAATTTAGGCCGTGCGGTAATGAAAACCTCAGCCTTACGTGAGCCTCATTGCAAAATGAAAGCGCCTGCTGTGGTATTTGAAGATCAATTCGAATTAGCGGATGCCTTTAAAGCGGGTGACTTAGACAAAGATTGTATTGTTGTCGTGCGCTTCCAAGGTCCAGCAGCCATCGGTATGCCTGAGCTGCATAGTTTAACCCCTCCTTTGGGCGTACTTCAGGATAAAGGTTTTAAAGTTGCCTTGGTTACTGACGGTCGTATGTCAGGTGCCTCTGGTAAAGTACCTGCCGCTATACATGTAACCCCTGAAGCCTATCACGGCGGTTTACTCGCCAAAGTTGAAACAGGTGATTTGATTGAACTTAACACTGAAACAGGTGATATGAGTTTATTGGTTGATGCAGAAGAGCTTGCCAAGCGAAAAGCAAAAGTTGCGCAAACCGACAAACATCAGGTGGGCATGGGACGTGAAATGTTCGCCTCTATGCGCAACTCATTAACGGGTGCAGAACAAGGTGCCTGTTCGTTATTTGCGGGTTCAGGAAACCAACATGACCTTTAAGTTTGTCGCTGATGTTGGCGGCACAAATATTCGTATTTGCCAAGTTGAAGAGCATAAGTTAATCAACATAAAAAAATATCTGTGTGCTGATTTTGCAACCATAGAAGATGCTATCAAACATTACTTCAGCGAATTTCCTGAGGTTGAATTTAGTTATGGTTGTATTGCTATTGCCTGTCCTGTAATCGGTGATTGGGTCAAAATGACCAATCACACCTGGGAGTTTTCCATTGAGCAACTAACCAAAGGGTTATCTTTGGATTGGCTGGGGGTTATTAATGACTTCACTTCTGTGGCGCATTCATTGCCGGTGTTAAAAGATGATCAAAAAGTGCAAATTGGCGCTGGTGCGCCAAAATTGAATGCCAATATTGCGGTTTTTGGACCAGGTACGGGACTAGGAGTAGAACATCTAACGTTTACGGATAAAGGTTGGAAAGCACTCGATGGAGAAGGTGGACATGTTGATTTTGCCGCTAATGACGAAAATGAATTCGCTATTTGGCATTACTTGAAAAAGAAATTAGGACATGTTTCTGCTGAAGAAGTGCTGTCGGGAAGAGGCATTGTACATATCTATGAAGGGCTGGCAGAGAAAAAACAGCAAGCAGCGATTTATGCTGATCCAGCCCAAATTACTGAAAAAGCGCTATCGGAAGAATGCGAACTCTGCGTGGAAACATTGCAACAGTTTTGCAAGATTATGGGTAGTTTTGCAGGTAACTTAGCGCTTAATTTAGCAACTCATGGTGGCGTATATATCGGTGGCGGTATTGCTTCTCGTTTTGTTGAGTTTATTAAAAGTAGTAAGTTTCGTGCTCGTTTTGAAGACAAGGGACGATTTAGACATTATGTCTTAAACATTCCAACTTACATCATTATAGAACCTGATCATGGTTTATTGGGCGCAGCTGCCTATTTACAACAGAATCATAAGGAGTAAACATTATGTCATTTAATTGGAAAATGAGTTCGCAAGAAGTATTTAGTCAGGGACCCGTAGTACCTGTATTAGTGATTAAAAACATTGAACATGCAGTACCTGTCGCTAAAGCGTTAATCAAAGGTGGCATTCGTGTTCTTGAAGTGACTTTACGTACAGAGATTGCTCTTGATGTGATTAGAAAAATCGCAGCAGAAGTGCCTGAAGCTATTATTGGTGCCGGCACTGTTACCAATGAAAAACAACTGAAGCAAGTTGAAGAAGCAGGTGCAATTTTTGCTATTAGCCCAGGCTTAACTACTAGCTTATTGGAAGCCGGTAAACGTTCATCCATCTCCCTTATTCCTGGTGTGGCGTCAATATCTGAGTTGATGACAGGATTGGACATTGGTTATACCCACTTTAAATTTTTCCCTGCAGAAGCCTCAGGTGGCATTAAAGCACTGAAATCAATTGGTGGTCCTTTCCCTGACATTACATTTTGTCCGACTGGCGGAATAGGCCCTAATAACTACCTTGACTACTTATCATTGCCTAACGTGCAGTGTGCCGGTGGTTCTTGGTTAGTGCCTGATGATGCAGTAGAAGCGGGTGATTGGGATCGTATCACTGAGCTTGCTAAAGCTGCAGTTGATGGTGCTAAAACACTATCCTAATAGCGTTTTTCGTAATTTAGTCAACAAAAGCTTGTATTGATTACAAGCTTTTTTTATGAACGAAGGCTTAAAAGATGTGCTCTGCAGGATAATATCAAGGTTGTTGTTTAGCACTCAAGCACGTTCGAATACCTCTGGGCTGAGCTTTAAGCGTTTTTGAATAACGTTCAGTCTGATCCCCAACATGATAGCTGCACTGGTTAAACCACAAATAAATCCAATCCAGAATCCTGATGCGCCTAAAGCTGGCACAACAAAGTCGGTTAGTGCCAAAATAATCCCTGTGGGTAAACCCACCCCCCAATAGGCAAAAAAGCAGATGATAAACATGGCTGTGGTATCTTTGTAACCGCGCAATGCGCCTGCGGAGATGGCTTGTATGGAATCAGATAGTTGAAACATTGCTGCTAAAGTCATCAAACTCATGGCCAACTCTATCACTTTTCTATTTTCGGTATACAACATTGAAATTTGTTCTTTGGCGACTATGGTTAGTAATGCTGTGAAGCACGCAATAAAAAGCCCTAACAGGATTGCTGTTTTGGTTGCCAAGGCTGCTCCCACTTGATCTTGTTTACCCCAAAAATGGCCAACTCGTATGGTAGTGGCCATCCCTAAACTTAACGGAAACATAAACATTGTGGCTGAAAAGTTAAGGGCAATTTGATGGGAGGCAACTGTCAGCGGCCCAAGGGGAGATAATAGTAACGCCACTACACCAAATAGAGTGACTTCAAAAAGTAAGGTTAGGGCGATGGGTAGTCCCAGTTTTAAGGTTATATAAATCTGATTAAAGTCAGGCTTCGACCAGCCATCAAATAGATTGCTATTAATACGTTTGGAAAAGTGTATATAACAAGCTGTTCCTATAAACATGGTACAAAAAACTAAACTTGTGGCTAAACCACTGCCGACACCGCCCATCTCTGGCATCCCAAATTTACCGTATATGAAGATGTAGTTGGCTGGAATATTGATAATTAAGCCTAACCCCATAATCAGCATCGTTGGTTTAGTAAACGACAACCCTTCACAGTAGTTGCGAAGAATTTGATAACCCGCAAAAGCAGGCGCTGATAGCACAATATATTTCATATAATCAGTGGTGATTTTGCGTAAATTGTCTTCTATGTCCATCAACGAAAACCAGTATTCGAGATAAAATACTGAAAGGGTAATGCAAAGGGATACTGGGATAATCAAGAAAGTGGCTTGATGGACAGTATATGCCGCTTTCTTCGTTTCTCCTGCACCATGCAATTTCGCGACAATAGGCGGAATGGCCATGGCTAAGCCTTGCACAAAGCATAAAATAGGAATAGTAATACTAAAGCCAATGGCTACCGCGGCCATATCTGTAGCTGAATATCGGCCAGCCATAATGGTGTCAGATACCCCCATAAGGGTTTGTGTTATTTGCGCGATAAGTAGTGGCCAAGTCAGACTGACTAGCTGTTTTAGTTCTATTTTTAAATTAGTCAAAATAATTCAATCTTAATTTTTGCACCTGTTGGCAAGTTAGTTTGATCTTTTTCAAGGAGGATATAGCAATTTGCATTAGCAATGGAAGACATTATGCCTGAGCCTTGGCTACCATTGGGTTTGACCCAATATTCGCCGTGTTCATCTTGATAGGCGATACCCCGTTGAAAGTCGGCGCGTCCAGCTCGCTTATAAATAGGTTCAGCGCACGTAGCGTTGACAGTCTGGGAAAGGGGAGGAGTGCGTCCCATTAATTTATCTAGCACAGGAGTGACTAGTTTCTGAAAAGTGACATAGGAAGATACAGGATTGCCCGGTAAGCCACAAAAAATAGCCTTGTTAATTGAGCCAAATGCAAAAGGTTTACCTGGCTTAATAGCTACCTTCCAAAAGTTTATCTGGCCAATTTTTTGCAAAACTTGTTTAACGTAGTCTGCACTGCCAACAGATACCCCTCCACAAGATAAAATGACATCCGCATTTTCACTTGCGTCCAAAAAAGCCTCTGCAATTTTGTTAGGATCATCTTCAACAATACCGTAGTGGAGAATATCGGCATTCATCTGTTGCAGTAAGCCGTGCAGGGCAAATCGGTTGCTCTCGTAAATTTGCCCGCTTTTTAACTCTTCTCCAGGTGGCACTAACTCATCACCTGTAGCGATTACCGCCACTTTGGGGCGGCGGAAAACAACGACTGATGACTCGCCAATGGATGCTAATAAGGCCATATGAGCAGGGGTTAGCTTTTCACCCGCAGGAATAATTTGTTGTCCAGATTGAATATCTTCACCGGCTAAGCGCACACTGGTACCTGCTTTTACCTCTTGATTTAGAACGATATGACCTTCGTTTATAAGAACATTTTCCTGCATCATCACAGTGTTCGTGCCAGGCGGAAGTATGGCTCCTGTGGTGATGCTAACGCAATGTCCTGCTTTTACTTCATCTTCAAAGGGGACGCCAGCTAACGCTTGACCTTGGATAGACAATTTAGTGCCTACAGGTGAAGTACCATCAACGTGGAATGCAAACCCATCCATAGCCGAATTATTGCTAGGCGGCACTTGGCGATTTGCGAAAACAGCTTCAGCGGTAATACGATTTAACCCATGGAGCACAGAAATTGTTTCGCGCTCAACTAAGGCTTGGCATTGCTTTAACATTTCAACTAATGCTGTTTCAATGGGCATCAAGGTTGGTTTGTTTGAGTCACTGTTTTTCATTCAAATGAACACTAAGGCTAGAAGTAAAAGAGGGCGCTAATATAACGTGATTTTAGTCGCTTACCAAATCAAAATAGCGTAAATGTGAGTTTAGATTGTAAAGAGTGAAGAGGTAGTGAATGCATTTGGAATTCAATCGCTACCCCATTGACGAAGTTAGTATTTCTCGACTTTGTAGCCTTTTTCTTGCAACAGTTTAAGGACGCTTTGATCTCCCGCCAAATGCAAGGCACCAACTAAAATTAACTCACTGTGCTGATTACCAAAAAACTGTTCAATCTTCGGTATCCAATTTTTATTTCGTTGCACTAATAATTGATCATATATCTCTGGATAATCACGTTCCATTTCATCGATACCCAATTCGGCTAGTTTATCTAAATCACCCGTACGCCAAGCTTCAATGAGTTTAGGCATCATCTGTTTAATATTTGCTACGTCTTTTAAACCATAGGCAATCATTGCATCCTCGTCGCCTTTACCCATATCGGCAAGCATTGCCATTTGTTCTTCTGGTTGTTCAAACCAATCAATATGTTTTTGATCGCCAATGCCTTTTACTGAGTAATAGGCGTCGACTCCAGCACTACTTACGCCCATCATCTGCAGCTCAATCATGGATAAGGTGACGGATAAGAAACTGGGCTTTAAGGTTGCAAATTGTTGAATCGACAGGTTGCGTTCTTGCAAATGAACCTCTAGGGCTTTGTAGGTTTTCTCTGATAAGAAATCTTTGATGGTTCTACCATCTTGCAGCAGGATATAGTGCAATGATTGTTGTTGAAATTCGGGGCTGTTCATTCTGCTAATATCCGATTCAAATACAAGGGTATCTGAAGCTTCATATGCTTTTTCGAACTTATCCGGCAAGGGGTAATCCTTTTCACTTAAAACATGAATAGTGCCACCAATAACCACTTGGTCATCGCCTTTACTTACTTTCCATACGGGGGAAGCCACCGTATAAAAAGACTGTAAAAGCATCAAAAGTGACACGAATAAAATTTTGTACATGCTGTAAATTCCTTGAATAATTTCTAAATTAATTGTTTCAAATAGAAGAGGATATTTTAAGATCGAGCTCCTCAGTACAAATGTAGTTGATTTTTTGACCTGAATGCTCATAAAAGTCACTACATTAGGTAAACACGAACTCTGAAATCTATTGATAACATATTTAAAATATTAAAAATATGTCTAAATGGGAACTTTGGGGTAAAATATTTCCAGATAGTTTGGAATAGAAAATAGCAACACCCACGCACGGTCGGTGTTGCCATTGTTTGCCATGGACGCTGAATCGCTAGTGGTCGGCTAATTCGCTTTGGGTAAGGTAACCGTCTTTATTGACGTCTAATTTTGCAAAAACCGCAGACAAAGCAGGATCACTTGCTGCTTCTTCTACACTTATACGACCATCGGCATCTGAATCTAAAATCGATATTTTGTCTTCTTGGGCATAAACCGAACTACTGGCTAAAACAAACGCGCTGATCAGGATAGTTTTTTTCATTTTTCAATCTCCACTTAATTTAGACTTTCGTGTTTTAGATTAATTGTAGGCATTAATTGCATCGCCTTTTAACAAAACAACAATAAGATTTGTTGTGTAAGTGGGGTGTTACACTAACCATGCCAGGTTTAATAAATCAATAAAATACAATGGGTTAGAATGGTTTCGGTGCGGAAGGTGTAAATTATTTTAAAGGTTGCATGTAAAAAACATGTTAAGGTGTGTGCGTTAAGTCACATTAATATTTAGGGTAAAATATTTATCTGTCAAATCATAAAGATAAGGTGGTGCCAAAAAGCAACGCTGCTAAAAAGCAGCTTACTAAAATGAAGACACCACCAATCTTTAAGAGCTCGTTCTAACAATCTTACATACTACGAGTATTACTAATCCAAACGGTTTGATAGGGGCTCAAAACAAAATCGGAGTGATCTAAAATGACTTCGTTTCCTGTGATTAAATCCCACCAACAGTCTGTACCAATTAAGTTAATATCTGACATAACAACTGTTTGATCTGTATCTGTGATATTACTGATACAGAATATACTTTGTCTTCTATCAATACTTTGACGCCAAAAGCCAAATAATTTAGCGCCTAACTGCAAAGTAAACTGGGTCGCGTTAGGGTGAAAGGCTTTTTGATTAATGCGTATAGACAACAAATGATTCATACGCTTTAGAGCAATGGCATGCTGACTATCTTTATTATTCAGCTGGTCTTCCAGTTCCGACATATCCCAACGTTTACGATTAATCGAACGATTTTGACTCGTATTGGTAACCCGCTCATAATCATTTCCTGTTGCTAATAAACTATGCACATACAAGCCTGGGATCCCTTCAAGGGCAAACATAATTTCATGGGCACAAATGAACCTTTCCATGCCTAAATTATCAGGTCCTTTTGTGGTGCCTTTTAGGGCATCAAATAAGGCAATGTTTATCTCGTAAGGTTTCTGTTTACCACCAGGAAGTGTGCGCCAAGACACCATTCCGCCAAAACTTTGCATTGTGTTAACCAGAGTATTAATTTCATTTTCTTCCAGCAGTCCTTCTGCAGGGCGCAGGCCGATACCATCATGGGAAGCAATAAAATTAAAATAAGTCGTACCGTTTTGTGCCGGAGGCATACTCATTAACCAGTTCTTTAAATAAGTACAATCACCGGTGACTAAAGTATTAACCAGTAAAGGCGGCAATGAAAAGTTATATACCGCGTGGGCTTCGTTCGCATTACCGAAATACGTGAGGTTTTCACGATTAGGAATGTTGGTTTCAGTAATGATAATGCAATCGTTTTGTGCGTATTCGATTAAGGTACGAAGTAAGCGAATGACTTCATGGGTTTTTTCAAGATTGATACAAGTACTGCCGGATTTTTTCCATAGAAAGGCAACGGCGTCTAATCTGAAAATTCTCACACCGTGATCTAAATACTGACGAATGATCTCAACAAACGCACTTAATACTTTGGGGTTTTGAAAGTCAAAATCCACCTGATCATGACTAAATGTACACCAAACCTTCTTTGTCCCATTTTCAGTTTTGGTTTCCCGTAATAATTCGGATGTTCGGGGCCTGACAACATTTGAAGTGTCATAATCTTCATCAACCGTAAAGAAAAAGTCACTTCCAGGCCCTTCACCTTTAATAAAATTATCGAACCATGCACTTCGCGATGAACAATGATTAATGACTAAATCCGACATGAGTCGATAATTACTTGAAATTGACTTTATATCTAACCAATTTCCTAATGACTCATTCACACTCGAATAGTCTATTACGGCAAAACCATCATCGGAACTATATGGAAAAAATGGCAATATATGTACGCCATTTATGGTGTCTTTCACATGATTGTTTAAAAATTGGTGCAAGGTAACTAATGGGGTTTGCATTTCAGACTCAATGCTATCCCCATAGGTAATTAATATAATGTCTTTTTCGCTCCAATGATTTTGATGGGGTACAGGTATTTGTTTGTCACAAACCCCATCTAATCTCATTGTGGTGATAAGAGATTTTGATAATTCCTCGCTACTTTGAGGAATATCAACCCCTTGATAAATCACGTCTAAGTGATGTTGTATTTTTTCACACAGCCACGTATAAGCTTCAGACATTGATGTTTCCCCTTACTTTTAATATCGAAACTCTTCGTAATCCAATTCAACGGCATCTTTGATGCGGTCAAGTATATCTGGTACAGCACTTATGACTCGATTCCAACTCGGAATAAAGGGTGTTTCCATTGGATTTTCAAGGAAACTTTGACCGGCTTTCATAATATTTGAAGCGAACATTTCGACCGCTTTTTCTTCTCTATGAATATCAAGCTCAAGACCATTCATGACCGCATCATTGTGATAGGTTTCAACAAAATCTAAGGCGATGCGGAAGTAGGTGGCTTTTAATGTACGGAATGACTCATTGGTGAAAGTGAACCCTTGGGTCGCAAGCTTACGAAACAAGGCCTTAGTAATGTCAATGGACATTTTAGACAACCCACCTTGATCATTGTGTAAAGACAGATCTTGATGCTTGTGATCATAGGTTTCTGCAATGTCTACTTGGCATAATCGGTTGTGGGAGTAGTTTCGGTGCATCTCTGACAATACGCCTATTTCTAATCCCCAATCACTGGGAATGCGAATGTCATTTAACACATCTCGTCTAAAGGAAAATTCGCCAGCCAATGGATATCTAAAACTATCCATAAATTCTAAGTATTCGTTATTACCTACGGTACGTTTTAACGCGCGTAATAAAGGTGTAACTAGTAATCTAGACACTCGACCATTTATTTTTCCATCGGCAACACGGGCATAATAGCCTTTACAAAATTCGTAGTTGAACTGGGGGTGAGCCACTGGATAAATTAATTTGGCAAGTAAACTTCGTTCGTAAGTTAATATGTCACAATCATGCAGAGCAATAGATTCTGTGCGGCCCGTGGCTAGTATATAACCCATGCAATACCATACATTGCGACCTTTACCCATTTCTTTAGGCGCTAGACCCAAATCAGCTAATTCTTTATCAATAGCCTTCAAACGTGGACCATCATTCCATAAAATACGATGGTGTTGTGGAAGTTTGTCAAAAAACTTGATGGCGTGTTGATACTGCTCTTTCGATGCTCTATCCAAACCAATTACAATTTCGTTCAAATAGGGGACTTTGCTGATATTGTCGATTATATTCGGCATAGCCTGGCCTTCAAGCTCTGAAAACAAGCTGGGTAAGAGCAAACCTAAGGGGCGTTTTTTTGAAAAAGCCAACAATTCAGACTCCATTTCTTCAATGGGACGGTTTGAAAGTTGGTGTAAAGTTGTGGTTATTCCGTTTTGATAAAAATCAGCCATTTTCTGGCTCCTTTAACGTTATATTTAAGATTTGTTGAAGACATTCAGTCCAACCCTCAGGTCCTTCGAGTTGGCTATCAAACACATTTTCTGTGCGTTGTAGTTGAGGATAGTCGTTAACAGGGGATTTTATGCGTACTGCTATATCGGCTGCATCCAGCATAGCTGCGTCGTTCTGGCCATCACCTAATGCAATTGAAACCCAATTGATATCGGGATATTGTCGTTGTAACTCGCCCACAAACCAATTTAGCGCAGCGCCTTTATCTGTTTCTCCAGAAATATGAATGAAGCGTCCACCTATCAGGGTTTTTGCTCCGAGTTGTTGGACACAATGGATAAACTTTTTCTTTTGTTCTTCGCTCCCCAGCCATAAAACCGGTTCACCATATAACCTATTCGAGGCTCGTTTAGCCTGCTCTGGTTCCAAGCCCGTAGCATCACATATTTCCCGAAGTGTCATTTTAGAAAAGTGAGTGAATTGGCCAACAAAGTCGTTTTCAATTTTCTTTAGCAAACTCAACCAATAACTCTTTTTAGAAGTAAAGTTACGCACCCAATTTTTACCTACCCATTGGGTATTGGCGGGCTTTTTCTTAAAGAACCCGTGGGGGATATGGATCGCCGCGCCATTTTCGACAATAAAGGGTCCTTGAATGCCTAATTGGTCAGTTAATTCCTGCATTTCATCATAGGTTTTACTCGTGTTCGGGATGACAGGAATATTGTTGTCTTTTAAAAAAGAAAGCATTGGTTGTGCTGCTTCGTGACTGTAAGAGTGATGATCCAGTAAGGTGCCATCCATATCGGTGAAAATGACAAACTGGTCGCTCATTTTACCCCCTTTACGTTGATAATTTTGCGTTGCTTATCTAAATCAAATACCACATCACATGAGTCAGCCAAGGTTGCTAAACTCTGCTCAGTAAGTCTTTGATAGTGCTGAATAAATCGCTTGATTTCGTTTGCCGACATAATTCCACTGTTAGCTTCTGGATCAGAAGCAGTTGCTAATTTTTGAATAAGCTTTTGTTCTTGTTGTAGTCGCCAGTCAAAAACACACTCAAAAGAGGGAGCCTTTAGCATTATCCAAAAATCCATTAATTGATATAAGTTTTGGTATTCTGTTTGTAGTTGTTGATTGACATAGGTTCGCCAAGCATTACCTTTATCCTCTTCTGATTCTAACGTATTGATCGGTACGCTGAGCTGTTCATCCGTTTGTGCAGTCACGCCCCAGCACCAACCTTCCATCAATACAATATCCACAGGCTTTTCGATAATTGGCCACTCTTGCTTGGGGAAAGGGTCATCAGTTGCTTTATTAAATCTCGGAATAGCAAAGCCAGTTTGCTGATCTTTCAACCCAAGTAAAACCTGTTTTAACAAGTTCGTATCATGGGTTCCTGGCACACCACGGGTTGCCAACAATGGATGAACATTAGCCGCTAATTGTTGTCGGTGAGTTTTTGAATAGTAAAAGTCATCTAAGGAGAGATTAATAACGTTTAATTGCTTAATCTCGATTAAATAGGTAAGTAAAAGCTCGGTGAGAGTCGATTTTCCGGAGCCTTGGCAGCCATTTATGCCGATAAAAATCGGTCTTTTTGCACTATCGTGGTGCGCTTTAAGTTTTTCAGCTAATGGAATGAACCATGTTAGCGCAACTTCGCCAAAGTTCGTATCGAGTTGGTGTTTTTCGATAAAGGCTTCAAGTAGCCTTTTAGATTCTGGGGTTACCTTCAAAATTGGCCTTTATAGAGTAAATAATTAATTGGAGTTTTTATTATCATCAAATAGAACTTACAACAAACGTGCCAATATAGTGCTAATAGCGTCTAACAACTGCAGCAAAAATACATTTTTAATAAAGAGCACGTAAAGCATTATTAGAAAATATAAACTATTTGCGTTGCACCTCCATAGTGAGGTTAAATGACATTATCATCAATGCTATACTAATGTTAAGTGGTTACTTAATTTAGTAAGTGATATTAAAAATGAAACTCCGAGCCTCTACTACTAAGTATTGCAAATAAGTTTTACCGATTTGTTAAAGGTACTTTGTATCTACTTCAGTGAAAACTTATAAAAACAATATAGGTAGTTTTGGCCGCAACTATTATGGGTTGCCAGGGTAAATTGGGAAACTAGTTTGCCTCCCGCTACATGTTCAACAATTTGGTTGTTCGTGACTTTGGAAAGGTGTTTAACGTGTTAAAAGATAAATTTGGGCGTCGCTTCCATTACTTGCGGCTGTCCATTACAGATGTATGTAACTTCAATTGTGACTATTGCCTTCCTGATGGTTATCAATGCGACTCCGATCGTAATTTTTTAGGTTTGTCTGAAATTCGCCATATTTGTGCTGGTTTCGCCACCTTAGGTACCAAGAAAATTAGGATCACCGGAGGTGAACCTTCGTTACGTAAAGACTTGCCAGAGATCATTCAAATAGCCGCCTCTACCCCTGGGATTGAGCAGGTAGCCATTACCACCAATGGTTACCGTTTGCATCAACAAATAGATGCTTGGGCAGACGCAGGACTTAATTCATTGAATGTGAGTATCGATAGTCTCGACCCCCGCATGTTTGAAAGTATTACCGGGCACGATAAACTCGAAACCATTATGTTAGGTATTCAACGCGGCCTTGAGCGCGGCCTGAAGGTGAAAGTCAATGGTGTTTTAATGCGCCAATATAACGGAAATGAACTTGGTGCGTTTTTAGCCTGGTTAAAAAATACGCCTATTACCTTCAGACTGATTGAATTGATGGAAACCGGCGACAATAAAGACTTCTTTAAATTAAATCATTTATCTGGTGAGCCAATTAAACAACATCTACTGGAAGGTGGCTGGAGTCCTGTGATTCAAAATAACACTGCAGGGCCTGCCCAAGAATTTTGGCATCCCGATTATCAAGGTAAAATTGGCCTTATTATGCCTTACAGTAAAGATTTTTGCGCCAGCTGTAACCGCCTTAGAGTAAGTGCTACAGGCAAGTTACACCTCTGTTTATTTGCGGATAAAGGACTAGACATACGACCGTATTTGCAACAAACAGATACCCAACCACTGCAACAACAATTACAGCAATTATTAGGGGATAAAGATGCCACCCACTGGCTTGATCAAGGCTTCACTGGGGCAACTAAACATTTGGCGATGTTAGGCGGTTAGTTATGAACGCTGAACACAGTTCCCTTAATAGCACCTTAGGGTTAATTTTAGCTGGCGGACAATCAAGTCGAATGGGGGTAGACAAAGCGACCTTGAGTCTCCACGGTGAGTCTTTTTTGCAGCTTGCCATCAGACGTTTCGAATCCATTGGCATACACAACTACATTGTAAGTTCCAATACCCTTAAAGGGGCGATGCCTGATCGTAAGACTGGAATAGGACCCTTAGCAGCCTTAGACGCAGTGTTAAGTCTTCCGAAACATAGGTTAAATGGAGCCGACAGTGTATTAGTTGTGCCCATTGATATGCCGCTATTCCCTGCTGATTGTTTAAAGTCTTTGGTTTTAAAAGGCAAGGAACAGCAAGCAGGGGGCTTTTACCGTTCTCAGCCCATGCCATTTATGGTTCAGCTTACTGAACAGTTTGCTGCAATACTGAACCAACAAATTCAGTCCAACAATAGATCTATTTTTGCTTTACTGAATAAACTTAACGCAGTTGAAGTTGAATACGATGATGGTCAAATCGCAAAAGATGCTTTTTACAATGTAAACACTCCCGAGCAAATGCTTAAAATGGAAAACATAAGCCAATGTTAGGAGAATTTAGTATGGTTTTATGGAGGGCTAATGCCTGCAATTAATCACTTTAAATCACTCAATATCGCAGTATTGACTGTGTCAGATACACGGGATGAAGAAACCGACACTTCAGGACGCTATTTAGTTGACGCTGTTACGTCTGCTGGGCATCAGGTGGTAGAAAAACGTATATGTAAAGATGATAAGTATCAACTGCGCAGTATCGTTTCCAATTGGATATTAGCCGACAATATTCACGTTGTGCTTACCACTGGTGGAACAGGTTTTACCCCTAGAGACATGACACCTGAATCTTTAGAAGTGTTATTTGATAAACACATTGAAGGTTTTGGCGAATTGTTTCGACAGATTTCTTATCAGCAAATTGGCACTTCTACTGTGCAATCTAGAGCACTAGGTGGCATGGCCAACGGCACAGCCATATTTTGTTTACCAGGGTCGACCGGGGCTTGCAAAACTGGTTGGCAAGACATTTTATTGGAACAACTGGACAGTCGTCATAAGCCTTGTAATTTTGTCGTGCATTTAAAAAACCTCGATGTTAATCAGTGTGAGTCTAGGGGATAAATGTGCAATCAAATAACAAAGTAAGCCAGCAATCGCCAGATAAAGGAAAGAGCTTAAGCCATATCGATGAACATGGTCAGGCGAATATGGTAGATGTAACTGAAAAAGCGGTAACGCAGCGCACGGCTGTCGCGTCAGGTTTTGTGCAAATGCAAGCCGATACGTTAAACATGATTACCAATGGTCAGCATGCTAAAGGTGATGTATTTGCAGTGGCGCGTATTGCTGGTATTCAAGGGGCGAAAAAATGTGCCGACTTAATACCACTTTGCCACCCATTGATGTTGTCTAAAGTACAAGTGGATTTTTCGGTGGATTCAACGACTAACCGCGTTAATATTCTGGCAACCTGCAAATTGGCGGGGCAAACCGGAGTGGAAATGGAAGCATTGACTGCAGTGTCTGTTGCGGCATTAACCCTGTTTGATATGTGTAAAGCCGTTGACCCTCATATGCTAATAGGTGATATTAAAGTTGAGCAGAAACGTGGTGGAAAAACTGGCAACTGGCTTCGCTCCAGCGCTAGTTAAAAAAAGAGGCTGTTAATGAAAATTCTGTTTTTTGGTCAACTTAGGGAACAACTTGGCGTTGCTGAACTACTGGTGAACGACTGTCCTGATACTGTTGGCGGACTACGAGAAATATTAGCTTCAAGAGGGGATCTTTGGCAGCAATATTTGTCATCTAAGGATGTGTTGGTGGCGGTGAATCAAACCCTTTGTGACTTTGATACTGCTATTCATGAGGACGATGAAATTGCGTTTTTTCCACCTGTTACGGGAGGATGAAAATGGTTGAATCTGCCCCTTTAATCAATATTATCGTCCAGCAGGCTGACTTTGATCATGCACAAGAATATCAGCGGCTAAAGGATCACGGTAGCCAATATGGCGCAATTGTGACCTTTACAGGGTTAGTACGGGATATGAATTTAGGCGAAAGTGTTAGTGGGTTATTCCTCGAACATTATCCAGGTATGACCGAAAAGGTGCTTAACGACCTTGCAAAGCAAGCGGCTCAAAAGTGGTCATTAGGCGCGATGACGATTATTCATCGAGTGGGGCAATTGGCGATTAACCAGCAAATTGTGTTTGTAGGTGTGAGCTCGAAACATCGAAGCGAAGCTTTTGAAGCTTGCCAATTTTTAATGGATTTTTTAAAAACAAATGCACCTTTTTGGAAAAAGGAATTAAGGCAAGGTAGCGAACATTGGATTCAAAAAAAGCAGTCAGACGAATTGGCTGCGCAAAAGTGGGATACATAATCTCACTGCACCTGTCACTTCAATCTTATTTTCACTCTATTTTTTGCTAACGTCTATAATGCCATTAATTGAATTTATAGGTTCAATTAATCAACGTTTATAGTAGCGCTTATTTGTTCCCTGAGACGGCATAATTTGCTCTTG
The DNA here is from genome assembly GCF_054782055.1 of Aliiglaciecola aliphaticivorans. NCBI lineage: Bacteria > Pseudomonadati > Pseudomonadota > Gammaproteobacteria > Alteromonadales > Alteromonadaceae > Aliiglaciecola > Aliiglaciecola aliphaticivorans. Next base: position 32,810 of record NZ_BAAGTF010000060.1, on the reverse strand, counting down.
AATTAACAAATTTTTCAATTTCATTAACAACTTAGCTTGCCAAGTAATGAAAATACTATCAACATGGGATTACTGAGCAGCATTGTTTGTTCTGTTAAGTGAATTGTTTTTAAAAATAAAGAAAAAGGAACCTTTAATGAACAATCTCGTTACAGATTTACCTAGCCAATTTTCTATTTATCGCAAGGGAGTGGTTGCCGGTGTTGCACTAGCACTTTCTTCTACTTGTTTTGCACAACAATCACCTGCCGCAGATTCTGACGACCAAGAAGAATATGAAGTTGTTGTCGTTACCGCTCAAAAAAGAACTCAACAATTATCTGAAGTTCCTATTGCCATTTCATCTTTCAGTGCTGCGAGTATCGATCAAACCGGTATTACTCAATTAACAGAATTAGCTGATTTCATCCCTAACTTATCGATCACCCGCACCACTGACTTCACCTCGGCCATTACGATTCGTGGAGTAGGGGCAAATAGCCGTAATATTGGTTTTGATACGCGAGTCGGGGTCTATTTGGACGGGGTATATCTTGGTCAATCACCCGCCTTAAACCAAGAGTTACTAGACTTAGAACGAGTTGAAGTATTGCGTGGACCACAAGGTACCTTATTCGGCAAAAATACTGTCGCTGGTGCGATTAATTTAATTTCCAAAAAACCGTCTGACGAATTAGAAGGAAAGTTTAGTGCGTCTATCGGTAATTTGGGGGCAAGAGAATTTCAAGGGCAGATCAATCTGCCCGTTTCAGATACCAGCGCCGCAAAATTTTCAGTCACTAAGTTAGACCGGGATGGTTACATCAAAAACTTAACCACCGGTAATGATTTAAATGAACGTGATGCATTAGCTTATCGAGGACAATTCCGTTCGCAATTATCTGATAAATTAGAATTAAATTTCAGTGTTGATGGTCTCAATACGGAACGCTTGTCCTTTTTAGGGGAAGCGATATCAGATACATTCAGCACTACACTGGACGCTGCAGCACCGGAGAAAGACGAAGTAGCAACGACCATAGATACTTATGAAAAGCGCGATATAGTTGGTGGCTCATTGGATCTTTCTTATCAAATGGACAGTGGTTACGATATAAAATCTATTACTGCATATCGCGATACGGATATTTTTTACCGTAATGACTCAGATTATTCAGTGGTCGACTTTCTCGTCATAGAATATTCAGACCAATACGAGCAATGGTCTCAAGAGTTTCAAATTATATCTCCTCAGGATGAGTCAGCGTTTGATTACGTAGCAGGCCTATATTTATATCGTCAGGACGCCGAAACACGACGTGATGCAATCAATGGTGCTCATGCATTTCTGTTAGGTAATGTGCCAGGTTCAGTGGTGACTAATACCGGTTTTGTAACAACCGATAGTTACGCTGCTTATTTTAACGGGGGTTATGATCTATCTGAGGACAGTTCTTTGGCATTAGGACTGCGCTACACTACGGAAGAAAAAGATCTAGACTGGTTATTAGATGGTTCTGCTTCAGGCATTTTTGGAATTGGCAGTACCGATGGTCCACTCATTGATTCGCGCAGTGATAACTATATCTCTTATGCGTTGAGTTTTAATCATTCTTTTAATAAATCCTTAAACGGTTATGCAAAATATTCCACCGGCTTCAAAAGTGGTGGGTATAACCTCGATTTTATCACCAATGCTGACTTAGCTGCCGGTATTCAATTCGATAAAGAAACGGTGGGCAGTGCAGAATTAGGGTTAAAAGGTAACTTTTACCGTAACAGTCTAATTTTAAACTTTGCGGCATTCAGATCAGAGTTTGAGAACTATCAAGTTAATCAGTTTATTGATTTGGGGAATGGTGCATCTTCTATTTCCATCCGCAATGCTGCTAAGGCTAATACCCAAGGCATAGAGCTTGAAATGACTTACAGACCTATTAGTAACTTAGAAATTCAAGCAAGTATGGGGTTATTAGATACTGAATTTGATAGCTTTCCCGGTGGTTTAACTGGAGGCGGTAATGCGGAAGGAAAAGACCTGATAAATGCGCCTGACAGCAACTTCTCAATTGGTGCGCAATACATTACTGAAATTAGCTCACTGAATGCTGATTTAACGTTGCGTTTAGATGTGACTCACAGCAGTGGTTTCTTTACTACCGTTGATAATGTTGAAACTGCCACTTTGGCCGATGGCACTGTGGTCGAATTTGGTCATGTAGACAGTATTACTTTGGTCAATGCTCGTATCGGTTTACTCGGCACGAATAATGGTTGGGAAGCCTATCTTTGGGGACGTAATCTAGCCGATGTGCGCGATCCCATTGATAATCGTAAAGACTTTTTCGGTACTGTCACCACCAATTATCAAGAGCCTCGCACTTACGGTGTAGAAGTCGTTTATAGCTTCTAAGGAGAAAACAATGCGATTGTTTTTGTTGTGTTTAGCATGTGTCTCATTCGTTAGTTTATCGCAGGAAAAGAGGCAGCCACCGCCACTACCTGATTTTCCGGATTATCCAGCCATCAGTAAGGTGACTGAAAACACCCATGGTGAAGTGTATTTTTCTTCAGTCACTCCTGGAGATTATAAATGGTTGGTTTTGCCGGAACAGACACTTGCTACCACTACGGTTAAAGGGCAATTGTTCTTACCACCAGGTGCCAGTGCTGACAACCCGGTACCCGCTATGGTGATACTCCACGGTAGCGGCGGAATTCTGCCGAGCCGTGAGCTTGCCTATGGTCAATGGATGGCTGATCATGGGATTGCGGGTTTAGTCGTAAATTCCTACGAAGCGAGGGGGGTAACCGAAGAGACACCTTATGGACTGAGAGTGGCAATTGTCAGTGATGCTGATGAAACTGCTGATGCCTATAGTGCGCTTACATTTCTAAATCAGCACCCGGCAATTAATCCTGAAAAAATAGGGTTAATGGGTTTTTCTTATGGTGGCATGGCGACTCGCGCTGCTTTAGATAGTCGTATTCAGCAAAATATGGCTCCACAGGTATCGCCATTTGCCTTACATTTAGATTATTACGGGCCTTGTCATTTTGACTTGCAAACGGCTAAAACCACCGGAGCGCCTTTGTTCAGCTTACGTGGGGCCGAAGACAAATCAAATGACTTGGAGGCTTGTGCACGTCTTGAAAATCGTTTAAGAGACGCAGGTTCGGCAATTGGTAGTACTATTTTCCCCAGTGCTGGTCACGGGTGGGAAATGGCTACCCCAAGGCAATTCATTGCTACGTTAAACCCCGCACCATGCAAACAAGTATTGTTGGAAAATGGTGATTGGCAAATTGACGGTACTACAATTGCGGTACCCGCTGAATTGAGTCGCCAAGAACAGTACCATTTTCGACTCGGCTTATTAGGACAAATGCAACAGTCTTGTATGTCTGAGGGATATATAATGGGACAAGATAAGCAAACCCATAGTCTTTCTAATTTACTACTTGCTCAATATACCGCTGCGTATTTATTAAATTAATTACAGCATAAAGGAGTTGTTATGAAGTGTTTGGCTACTGTATTTTTCGTTCTTTTTAGTTTGGTATCGTTGTTTCCAGTTGCCAGTCACGCTAATCCACAAGCTAGTAACAGCATAAAGCGTCTGAGCTCTGAGCAATTTAAACAGTTAAATTTGCCATTCTCTCAAGCTGTAGAAGCCAATGGCATTTTATATTTGTCAGGGGAGTTGGGTGTCATTCCTGGACAACTAAAGCTGGTAGAAGGTGGCGTGGTGGCCGAAACACATCAGGCTTTGCAAAATATTAAAGCAACCCTAGAGCGTTTTGGCTCCGGCATGGATAAGGTGATTAAATGCACGTTGTTTCTGGCAGATATAAACGAATGGGGAGATGTGAATAACGTTTATGTGCAATATTTTAAAGACTCACTACCTGCGCGAAGTGCCGTTGCAGGCAGTGGTTTAGGGTTAGGCGGTCGAGTTGAAATTGAATGCATGGCGTTGGCTGCCGACGCTTAAGCTTTTAAAGCGAGCGTTAACCAATAGTCGTTTAAGTTAGGTTGGCTCTCGTGTTATCCTCCGCCGCACTTCAACTTAGCCGATCCTAAAATAATGATAGAAAGAATTGAAACCAGTGCCAGAATGAGTCGTATTGTTAAACATAACGGCACGATTTATTTGTGTGGGCAAGTCTGCAAAGACGCCGAAAAAGATATTACTGAACAAACCACCACTATGCTTGAAAAAGTCGATGAGCTTTTACAAAAAGCAGGTAGTGATAAAGAACATCTACTTTCGGCAACCATTTATGTTAAAGACATGAGCTATTTCGCTGCCATGAATGCGGTGTGGGATGCTTGGGTGCCGGAAGGTCATGCGCCTGCAAGAGCTTGTGTGGCAGCTAAAATGGCCCGAGAAGCCTTATTGGTTGAGATTTCTGTAGTCGCAGCAGAGATAGTCTAATCTTCAACTTTAAATCCCGATGAATTTTCATATTTGTTAGACTACAGTGGGGTTTAGTTTTTAAATTTGTGAATAATGAAAGACTGCAATCAATGTGGAAAGTGCTGTATTAAATACGGTGGTGGTGATCTAAGCGCTTCAAAAGAAGAAATAGACTTGTGGGAATTATTTAATCCTGAGATTTTTGATTACGTGAAAAACAATCAAATTTGGTTTGATCCTAAATCAGGCATAAGACTGAAAACCTGTCCTTTTCTTGAAATAGAGCCACAAGCCAATGGGCTTTCCCCTAAAAAATACAGCTGCAGTATTTATGAAAATAGACCGGAAGATTGTCGCCATTATCCCAGTCTTATTTCAGAAATGATCCGGGATGAATGTGAAATGATTGAAATAAAAGATATTAGCGATCAAACACAAGCACAGAAAGCCCTTGATATATTGATGAAAGATAGTCGGCCATCAAACTTTTCCTAAGAGTATAAAACCAAGTTTGCCCTTAGCTTAGAAACATGTAAGTCATTTGATAGGGCGTTTTAAGAATGCCCTATCAAGTTGTCGCGGTAAGCACTGCACGAATTGGGGCAGGGTAGCCCTCAATGGTTTTAGTATGATCGGTGGGATCTAAAAAGTCCGCCAAAGATTGGCTGTCCATCCAATCCGTTTTGCGCTGCTCTTGCAAACTGGTGGGCCCCACATCAACCACTTTAACGTCTTTAAAACCAACGCGTTCTAACCATACCGTAAGCGCTTTTGTGCTGGGTAAAAACCACACATTACGCATTTGCGCATAGCGCTCACCAGCCATCAATACACTGTGTTCATCACCTTCAATGACCAGTGTTTCTAAAACCAATTGTCCACCAGGTCGAAGTTGCTGTTTGAGTTGTTGTAAAAAATCAATTGGGCTACGTCTATGATACAAAACACCCATAGAAAATACCGTATCAAAGGCTTTTAACTCAGGTAACTGTTCAACGCCTATTGGCAACAAATGAATGTTAGGGTTGGGGTTAAAATGCTTAATGACCTGAAATTGCATAAGAAACAACTGAGTCGGATCTATGCCCACTACAAACTTTGCTTGTTCGCCTAGCATTCGCCACATATGGTATCCACTACCACAACCAATATCTAAAACTGTTCTGTCTTTTAGTGATTCTATATGGGGTAAAACACGATCCCATTTCCAATCTGAACGCCATTCAGTATCAATGAAAATATCGTGAATATAAAAAGGCCCTTTACGCCAAGGTTTAAATTGCTTTAACAGACCTGTTATTTGACGTTTCGTGTATTCATCAATATCGTCTGCTCTACCAATTTTCACATCAGACTTTAATTCAACCGAAGTGACGTCCGTGTTGGGAAGTTTGCTCAGTAACTTTTGCCATTTTGCATAATCACCGTGTAATTGTTGTTTCTCCCAGGCGGAAATTTGTGCAGGTAATACGTTCAGCCAGTCGCTTAATGCTGTTTCGGCAATTAGACTATAAAACTGTTTAAACCATTGATGTGCCATTTTATTTCACCACTAACATTGATGTAAAATTGAAGCAACAAAACCACATCACAAAGTTTTTAAAACCTGCATTGGCCAGTCTCGTTTTATGGGTTTCCAATGAATCAACTAACATGACATTTTCAATCGCTGAACGCTTTTGACTGATTTCCAACTCGCTGTATCCATTGTTGCGTTTGAATTCATGGTGCAAATCAATAACCAAATCATTGGCTAAGTCATTTTCATGGCGAATTTTTTCAGACAGCACCAGTACACCGCCTGGCTTCATACCAGCGTAAATTTTTTGGATCAGAAAATCCCGTTGAGTCGGTGGAATGAATTGCATAGTGAAATTAAGTACAACTACCGAGGCATTTGCTATCTCAATATCAAGAATATCATCACAATACACATTGGTTGGAATATCTGATTTAAATGCGTTTAAATGCAACAAACATTTATCAACCATCGCTTGGGAGTTATCAACCGCAATAATTTGACAACCTGTTTGTTTAACACTGCGGCGCATGGCTAGGCTTGCAGCCCCTAATGAGCAGCCTAAATCGTATAGATTAGTGTCTTGCTGAGCAAAACGATTAGCAATTAGTCCAATGTTATCAATTATAGTACTGTAACCCGGCACAGAACGTTGGATCATATCAGGAAATACTTGAGCAACTGCCTCATCAAAACAAAAGTCGTTAACTTTAGACTTAGGTTGCGAGTAGATCGCGTCTTTTTGGTTCATCGTTTTTAACTCACAAACACGAATATAGAAAAATTTCGGCAATTCTACCTGTGGCGATCAGTGTTAGCAAATTAAGCTCAATCTATTGAAATTATGGGTACAAGTTGAAAAACTTAGTTTAAACTTGAGCAAATATAGACTAAAGTCTAAGGCAGGTTTTGACGATAATTTAAATAAGTAAAATAAAAGGGAAGTTTCATGCCTAAATTTCTAATAGCGGACGATCATCCGCTATTCAGGGAAGCATTAAAAGGTGCTTTGAGTCCGTTATATAAAGACGTTGCATTTGTTGAATCAGATGCACTTGAGACAACATTAGATTCATTAGAAACTTGTGGCGATATAGATATTATTTTGCTTGATTTAAGCATGCCGGGTTGTGAGAATTTTTATGGCATCATTCGGGTCTGTGGAGATTTTCCAGATGTCCCTGCTAGTGATCATCCTAAAGTGGTTTCCCAGGCTATTGGTTATGGTGCAAAAGGATTTGTTTCGAAATCTGCGGCAATTTCCTCCATTGCAGAAGCTATCGATAACGTCCTTAACGGAGGGACCTGGCTTCCTGAAGAAATGAAAAGCCAGATTGATAGCATCTCAGCTGAGCAGCAAGAAATTGCTCTAATGGTGGCTGAATTAACCCCTAAGCAATTTCAAGTGTTAAATTATTTGCAAGAAGGCATGCTCAATAAGCAAATTGCCTATGATATGGACGTTACGGAAGCAACGGTTAAAGCTCATACTAGTGCAATATTTAAAAAGCTGAAAGTCAACACCAGAACACAAGCTGTATTGTTGGTTGAAAAATTGCAGTCAAATATTTAAATCTTAGGTAATAGGAAGATTACTTATTTTTCAAGGTCAATACGATGATAGATTACTCACTTCCTTTAGTCGATTTGCATCGACACTTAGATGGGAATATTCAGCCCCATGTCATTTGGGAGCTTGCTCAAAAACATCAAATTGAGCTTCCCGCGAAAACCCTGCAAGAAGTAGAGAAATTAACTCAAATTCACGATAAAACCAGTGATTTGTTGGCGTTTCTGGCGAAACTCGATGTAGGGGTGTCGGTATTAGCTGATTATGATGCGTGTTATCAAGTTGCCTATGAAAACATGCGTGATGCGAAAAATAGCCGCTTAGATTATGTTGAGTTACGCTTTTCTCCATACTATATGGCGCAATCCCATAATTTGAATATGGTTGAGTTAATTTCCGCCGTTATCGATGGGGTTAGAGCCGGCGAGAAAGATTTTGCCGTAAAAGCGAATTTAATTGGCATCTTGAGTCGTACCTTTGGTGCTGACATTTGCATGCAAGAGCTCGAGGCGTTACTTCATTATCAAGATGATATTGTGGCACTTGATTTAGCTGGTGATGAGTTAGGTTATCCAGCTGAGTTATTTACCGATCATTTTGTTAAAGCTAGGGATGCCGACTGGCATATTACGGTACATGCCGGTGAAGCTGATGGTCCGCAAAGTATTTGGAACGCGATTTATAAATTAGGCGCAAGTCGCATTGGCCACGGAGTTTCCGCTGTCCAAGATGAAAAGTTATTGGTTTATATGGCGGATAACAACATTGCTATTGAGTCTTGCCCAACGTCCAATTACCAAACTGCCACCGTCAAAAATTTAAAACATCATCCGCTGGCAACTTTTTTAAAGCATCAAGTTTTAGTTACCTTAAATACCGATGATCCAGCGGTTTCAAATATCGATATTGCCCATGAGTATCAGGTTGCTAACGAGGTTCTTGGCATATCCGAGCAGCAGTTGAAAAATATTCAGCTTAACGGGGTAAAAGCCGCGTTTTTAAGTGAAGACGACAAAAAAACACTGTTAGATAAAAAAATCTAAGACGGGCAGTGAAAAAGTCTTCTTTACTATTGTGTTTAAACAGCAGGGAAGCAATCGGCACTTTACTCGAGATAGGTTTGAGCATGGCTTTTAAGACTTAAAGGGCATTTTCTTTTCGTCAATTTCATTCAACAATGAGGTGCTTAGGAGCAAACTCCCGATTTGGCAATTAGGAAGTAAAATAGCCAATGTCAATGCAACCCTTTGGCTCATATTTAAAGAAAACGATTACAGGCGTAGGTTTTTTTAGTTAAAGGATTGTGATGGTGAACGACAACAATTTCCAACCTGCCTTGAAGGGCTTTTGTTGGATTATGTCTGTGATAAGTCTGGCCTTACTAAGTGGCTGCGTTTCACACCCCACGGTTTTTGTTTACGCCAAGTATTTAGACAAGCAACAACGCCTTGACCTCGACCATGCCTTAACAGAAGAGAAGTTTTTAGTTGAGTTTAATCAACTCGATTTTCCTACAACAATTACTGAAAATACCATCTTATATTCATTGTTATTAGACGATCCTGAAACCTTAGCCCGCGCAGAAAACCTATTTGCACAACTAGGTGTCCCTATTAACAATATTCAAGGTCTCACTAAAGGTAATCATTGGTACACTAAAAACTCCCTTGCACTTTTTATTTTTCCAGAACAAAGCCATGAGCACGGTGTATTTAAACAAGATCTCGCCCACGTCTATCAATTACAACTCAGTGAAGGATGTAATTTAAAGGTCGATTTGGAGTTAGCATCCAATGGAAAATACCGTTTCATTATTGATAATCCATCTGCACAGATTGAAAGTTATTTAATCGGAGATTGGTTATACAGACAGTATCCATATTTAGAATTGCGCCCTGAAAATGCACCCTACAGTTCGGCATATTTTGAAATTTCTAAGGTATTAAAGGAAGATCAAATCAGTAAAATTGATTTCACACAATTGACCGTCATTGAATCGAAAGTTGTGCCCATGGGATGTGTGTTACAACACGGATTACGATACTAGTCTGAAACAATGGGGCGCTGTTGGGGGAAATTCGATGTATTTTGAGTTATTCTTGCAAACGAATTAGGCTGGAGTTGAATAAAAAAAATCCCACTTCAAAAGTGGGATTTTTGCATCATTATGATTTGTGCTAAGGCGTTATTTATTCATTAACTTGCCTTGCTACGACTCTTTCTTTTAGGCTTGAGTAAGGTTTTATCAGCCATTAACTCTTCAGATGTAAAGTCGTCAACGTTTATGGTATCTAATCGACCTTGCTCTGCGCGCGCCATTAACTCAGACTCTTCCGCGGTTAATACACCTAGTTCTAAGCCTTTTTTACCTACTTCATCTAACTGGGTGAAAGGGAAGCGCTGTTCTGCGGCCTTACAGACTTTGTCGTAAAGGGGTTCAACAGCTAGAATGTCATCTAAAATTTGCTCTAATTTACCCATAGGGTTGCCTTCGTCGCGGCCCAGATATTGACCTTCACCTAAGCGATTACGGGCATCTCCAGGCGTTTGCAGCAAGGTGGCAATTTGATGATCGAGTTCATCGGCAGGTTTAGCGAAACTCTTGCCAAAGGGCATAATGATCCCTCGAAGAAAGTAGCCTAATGCCTTATTCGGGAAGTTATGCAATAACTCATCAATGGCGGTTTCTAACGAGTACAAACAGTCTTGCATGGCGCGATGTACCAGTATTAAATCTTCTTTTTGACGACCTTGATCATCAAACTTTTTAAGGGTAGCAGAGCCTAAATACAGGTAACTGAGAATATCCCCTAAACGAGCCGATAGCCTTTCTTTGCGTTTCAATTCACCGCCAAGTACACCCATTGCTACATCAGATAGCAATGCCATATTGGCACTGTAACGTTTCATGGCTTTGTAGTATTGACTGGTTTCATCGTCAAAAGGGGAGTCTGCGGTGATTGCACAGGTTAGTGAATACCATCCGCTTCTGAAGAAGTTGCTCATTGCAAACCCAATGTGTCCGAATACTGCTTGGTCAAATTCTGCCAAAGCTTCATTTTCATCTTCTTTGCCTGCGGCATACATTTCTTTCAACACAAAGGGATGACAGCGAATCGCACCTTGCCCATAAATCATCATATTACGGGTTAAGATGTTCGCGCCTTCAACGGTAATTGAAATGGGGGTACCTTGATAAGCTCTACCCAAATAGTTATTTGGACCAAGCATGATGCCTTTACCACCGTGAACATCCATGGAATCGTTAACCACAGAGCGAATTTTTTCCGTTAGGTGATATTTACAGATGGCTGAGATAACCGAAGGTTTTTCACCTAAATCTACTCCTTTGGTGGATAAACTCGTTACCGCGTCCATCATATAAGCGTTAGAGCCAATACGGCCTAACATCTCTTCAATACCTTCCATTTTACCTACGGGCATTTTGAACTGGCGACGAATACGTGCATAAGCACCTGTGGCTAAAGCCATGGTTTTTGTACCACCGGCTGCAGTTGAAGGCAAGGTAATACATCGTCCAACTGATAAGCACTCAACCAACATACGCCAGCCTTGGCCGGCCATTTCTGCACCACCAATAATATAATCTAGAGGAACAAAGATGTCGGTGCCTTTCAATGGTCCGTTTTGGAAGGGGACATTTAACGGAAAATGACGGTTACCAATTTCTAAGCCTTCAGTATCCCGGGGAATTAAGGCGCAGGTGATACCTAAATCAGGTTCATCGCCTAATAGACCTTCAGGGTCGGTCATCTTAAAGGCTAAGCCGATAACAGTGGCTACAGGGGCTAGGGTAATATAGCGTTTATCAAAGGTCAGTTTCATACCAATGATTTCTTCGCCTTCCCAAGTGCCTTTGCAGACGACGCCGGTGTCTGGAATTGCGCCTGCATCTGAACCTGCTTCTCTGCCAGTTAGGGCAAAACAAGGAATTTCGTCACCTGTGGCTAGGCGCGGCAAATAGTGATCTTGTTGTTCGGTAGTACCATAGTGTTGAAGTAGTTCTCCAGGACCTAAAGAGTTCGGTACACCGACCGTTGTGGCCAAAACTGCGTTGCATCCAGACAATTTTTGTAAAACTCTGGATTGAGCATAAGCTGAGAATTCTAATCCGCCGTATTTCTTTTTAATGATCATGGCGAAGAATTTATTGTCTTTCAGAAATTGCCAAGTTTCAGGGGATAAATCGGCACGGGTATGATGGACTTCCCAGTCATCCACCATGCGGCAAGCTTCTTCCACTGGCCCATCTAAAAATGCCTGCTCTTCAGCGCTTAATACCGCCTTAGGAATGGCATGCAATTTCTGCCAATCAGGATCACCACTGAAAATTTCGCCGTCCCACCAAACTGTACCCGCATCAATCGCTTCTTTTTCAGTGGTGGACATTTCCGGCATAATTTTGCGATACATATCTAACATCGGCTGGGTCATGTACTGCTTTCTAATGGACTCCATGTTTAATGGAATTGCAATGGCTAAAAACACTAACCAAGTGAAAAAGCCTACATACCCAAACGTTGTTGCAAGCAGCAATACTAAGCCCACTATCACACTGGCGTTTAATAACTTCAGCCTGAGAAAGCTGACGACGCCTACAGCACCGATAACGGTGACTAACCACAATATAATATTCATTCAAAAGACCTTTTTCTGACTAAGAACTAAAAATATGCCTGTTTTTGATGGAGATCAAATGCATTCATCTTATAGCTAATTATAAGCATGGCTATATTAGCGCTGTTTTCAAGCCTAAATTGCTAAATAGACGTTTTCTTTGCGCGAGATCTAACGTTTTAAAAATAGTTGACCTATTACAGGAATTATTACGTAATTTTATGCAAAGTGGATGTTAGTTTGCTTCTGGACCCGATGAAAAAGCAGAAAGCTGTATGTCACCTTGCTCTTCTCCGTCTTTAAGCTGCTTTAATCTAACTAACTGATAGTTGAGTGATGGTGCAAACCATGCGTAGGTTTCTCGGCTAGAATTGGGACGAACAATTTTGACTTTAACACCTTCTAGCAAGCCATAGGGGAGTGACAATTGCTCAGTAGACATAACCACAAGATTATATTGTCTTAGCTCTCCACGATAGTTCAATAGATTGTATTGTAAGTCTTTTTTGCCTTCAGCCAATTGCAATTGAATGTCTAAACGATAAAGTTGATTATCGAATTCATTATGCCAATGTAAGCTTGAGTCGTTATTTATTTTGATGGAATTCTTTTGTCGGTCAAACTGAGCAACTAAGCTCTTATCAGAACCAAATCCCGTTCGCTCGTAGTTATATTTGAAAGGAACAATTTTATCGTCAGTAAAGCTAAACAAACTAACTTCACTGCGTTTATCAGACAGAAAAAACATGGATACTTTGGATTGATAAGACAACCGAAAACGTTCACGACCCAGGGATTCCAGTTTTAGCTCGGCAGTACCCAGTTCCTTACCATAGCGAAATGCTTTGTATTGGGCATCGAATTCAATCAATTCAGCAGCGTGTGCGCTAGCACCTAAGGTTAGGCAGAATAAAACTATTCCGCTAAATAAGCATTTAATCAGTCGCATATCCGTTTTGAGGAAGTTCCTGTCCATCTAATACTGCCTTATTGTTGATCATCATTAATCGCTGCCTACAGAACCAGTCTACAACAAGTGGATAAATATTTCGCTCTTGTTGCTGAACTCTTTGAGCTAATTCAGCGGCTGTATCATGCTCAAAAACTGGCACTTTGGATTGAATAATTACCGGGCCACCATCCAGTTCTGGTGTCACAAAGTGCACAGAAGCACCATGCTCTAAATCTTTCGCATCAATGGCTTTTTGATGGGTATTTAAACCTTTGTATTTAGGCAGTAGAGAAGGGTGGATGTTAACCATCTTGCCACTAAAACTACTCACAAATTGTTCGGTTAAAATACGCATAAATCCAGCCAGTACCACTAAGTCAGGGGAGTACTTGTCAATTTCTGCTTTCAACGCCTGGTCATATTCACCGCGGCTTTCAAATTCCCGATGGTTTACGCAAAGTGCGTCAATACCAGCATTTTGTGCCCGCTGAAGACCAAATGCAGTGGGTTCGTTTGAAATAACGGCGGTAACCTGAGCGATATCCGTTTTATCACTAAAGTAGTCGATAATGGCCTGTAAATTAGAGCCATTACCAGAGACTAAAACAACAATAGATTTTACTGAACCGTTCAATTAAACAATCTCAACTTGTTCTTGTTCTTCACCGCACTGGGCTATTTCACCCAATACCCAGGCATTTTCACCTAGCTCATTCAGATAATTCACTGCCCCTTCGGCTTCTGCTTGAGGTAATACAATCATCAGACCAACACCACAGTTAAAAGTTCGGAACATTTCATGTTCAGTGATGTTGCCATTTTCTTGTAACCAATCAAAAATCGCTGGGCGTGTCCAACTATCTCGCTTCACCACTGCTTTAGCATTATCTGGTAATACTCGAGGTATGTTTTCCCAGAAACCACCGCCAGTGATATGGGAAATGGCATGTACTGGGTGTTTTTCCAATAGCGCTAAAACCGACTTCACATAAATTCGAGTGGGTTCCAATAGGTGGTCAGCAATGGTGCTATCTTGAAATGGTGTTTCAGGATCGGTACCGCTAACTTCCAATACTTTTCGGACTAACGAGTAGCCATTAGAATGAGGACCTGAAGAGGCCAGTGCAATGATGGCATCGCCTGGTGCGACTTTACTGCCATCGATCACTTCGTCAGCTTCAACTACGCCAACACAGAATCCTGCTACGTCGTAATCGTTACCGTGATACATGCCAGGCATTTCAGCCGTTTCGCCACCAATGAGTGCACAACCGGATAATTCACAACCTGCTCCGATGCCACTAACCACTTCAGTTGCAGTGTCAACATCGAGCTTACCTGTTGCGTAATAATCTAAGAAGAATAACGGCTCAGCTCCTTGCACGATTAAATCGTTAACACACATTGCAACTAAATCAATACCAATTCCAAAGTGGCGTTTTAGGTCCATTGCCAATCTGAGTTTAGTTCCTACTCCATCGGTACCTGACACCAAAAGAGGTGAGCGATACTTTTGAGGAATTGAACACAGCGCACCGAAACCTCCCAAACCGCCTTTCACTTCTGGACGGTGAGTTTTCTTGGTCACTGACTTGATTCGTTCTACCAGTTGATTTCCTGCATCAATATCGACGCCTGCGTCTTTATAGCTCAGAGATGGGTTAGAATCGCTCACAATATTCCTCAGTAAAAAATTTTTGCGGATTTTATCAGTATGGCAAAAGAAAAGGTACTGTAAATCAAGGTATTTTCTAGCAAGGTAACAAAGTTTGTCAGGGAAGTAGATTTTTTTAACAAAAAAAACGTCAATTTGCTGGAAAAACATACGTTAATGCTAAACATACATTAAACAATTGATGAAATTTTATTTTAGATCTATGACAATACTGCTTTGAATTTTCAAGAGTGTTTAATGCGAATGCGTTGTCTGCTGTTTTTAACGTTATTACTTATTGGCCAAATTAACGGAGCGAAGGCTGCGGTTGTTGAAGGACTGTATAACGCGTCTGTCGTCGTTGATGACCAATCTATAACGGCGCAAAAAAAAGCAGTGAAGCAAGCGCTTGCTGAAGTCTTAGTGAAGGTCAGCGGAAATAGAGGGTTGTTGACCGACAAGGAAATTAAAGGCTATATAAATAATGCACAGAATATCCTACTGGCATATACCTATGAATCAACCGCTGAAGGACTATTGTATAAAGCAGAGTTTGATGTAAATCAGGTAGAAAGCATACTGCGTTCAACCGGTTTTTCTATTTGGGGTAAGCATCGTCCTCAAACCCTCGTATGGTTGGCAATAGAAGATAAAGACACGGGCACTCGTCAGCTGTTAACCGATAGTGAGCATCAAAATTTAATCGACTTGGCAAAACAAACCGCCAATAGTCGTGGTATTGAAATCGCTTTTCCAATCATGGACTTAACGGATATTCAGCAGGTAAGTGTTTACGATGTTTGGTCGAGTTACACCCAAAACTTGGTCGAAGCCAGTGAACGTTATGGTACCGAATACGTCATGTCAGGGCGTTTGTTTTATCGTACTGAACAACCGGTTAGTAGCTTGTTAGAGGATGATGAAGCCCTGCAGCAAGTCGAGCCTAAAAAACTCAATGTGTGGGTACTTGAATGGCTGATCACGCGTCGCGGTACATTTGATTCTGGTGAGGTAGAAGCGAGCTCACCAGAAGATGCAGTGCAAAAAGCCATAGATATGATCACCGATAAATTAGCTGCAAAATATGCAATAGAAGCAATAGCGGGCGACGGTTCTGATAATAAAACACAAATCGTGATTGGGAATATTTCATCCTTAACTGCCTACGTGGACGTGTTAGAATTTTTAACTAACTTGTCAGTGGTTATCGATGTGACTTTGGTTGAACAACAAGGTGGTTTTTCCACGTTTGAGTTGGAATTGTTTGGGGCAAAGGAAAATCTTGACGAAGCATTCCTGTTAGACAATAGAATTGAAAGTCCAAGGGACGGTTTTAGTCAACCTGAAGTCAATAAACCCTATTTTTGGAGACCTTAATTTGGTTGACGACCAGTTACCAAAACAAATTTCACTCGATGTTGATTTGCCAGACGAACAGACTTTCGACTCTTTGGTGGTAGGTGATAACTCATTGATTTATCAGCATTGTGGTTTGCTTGTTGAACAAAGTAATTCCACTGAGTTGCCTTTTCTGACCTATATATCTGGTGGCGCTGGGACGGGTAAAAGTCACTTATTAGTGGCTATGTCACACAATGCGGCGCAACAAAACAAATCCCATTTTTATTTGGCCCTTGATGCGTCACTTCGCTATCCCCACACCATTTTAGATGGGATGGAAAACATTCAACTGCTATGCATCGATAATATTCAGCATATTCAGCATAGTAAAGATTGGCAAACTGCACTGTTTGATTTAATTAACCGTATTCGTGAAACTCAGGTGTGTAAGCTTGTTGTAAGCTGTGACCGCGGACCTAAACAACTGCAATTTGAATTAGCTGACCTGGTTTCACGTTTAGCCTGGGGAATTAGCTTCAGTTTAGCGCCCCTTGATGACCAAGATGCTTGTGACGCGTTAAATATTAAAGCTAAACAGCGAGGTATTAGTATTTCTCGCGAATCTTTACAGTTTTTGATCAGTCATGCGAAACGGGATATGCATAGTCTTGTGGCCGCCCTGGATGAACTGCAATTCCAAGGTATACAAGAAAAACGAAAAATTAGTATTCCCTTCATAAAACAAGTGCTAGATCTTTAGCCCTTGGCGCAGCAGCGCCTTGGCTTATTTTACTTGTTTAGATTGCTGAATATCTAAAAATGCTGCTTTATGATGACCGCGCTGGTCATTATTTTTCAAATGAGGCTTTTTCTTTGGCCATTTCATCTTTTAATTTAGGAATGCTAAGTCCTAATTCTTTTCCCCTAAGTCGGGCGTAGAAGCTACAACCAATAAACATACCAAAGCTCAATACAATTTCGATGAATGCATAATAACGTTCATCGGCAACGGCATAAAAGCTGGTGAGACCATGAATGATATAGAACATGACAATAAAGTTTGCCCATGCGTGGGTGTAAGGTTTGCCACGTAAAATTCCAGCCATGGGAAATAACAAAGGAATGGTCCAGGCAAAGGTTAAGAATATTTCAAATTGCTCACTTCTGCCCGTTGGCGTTGCCAACAAGAGATGCCAAACAGGAACCCAAACTAACAACAACAGATAACATACTAAGGCTAACTTTCGATAAATACTGGTTGGAATTTTCATTTTTGTCCTAGTTTTTGGGCTATCAAAGCAAGTCTTTTTCCCTGGGCAATACACAAAGCTTGCTCGTCTTGACTCAATTCAGATTTATTTTGAACACTCAGATGACTAACGCCGTATGGGCTACCACCGGTTTTTGTTGAGTGTAACTCAGGCTCAGAATAGGGAAGGCCACTAATTAACATGCCATGATGTAGTAAAGGGATCATCATGGTTAATAACGTTGATTCTTGCCCACCATGCAAGCTACTCGATGAGGTAAAAACACATCCTGGCTTGCCGCTTAAATTAGCAGACAGCCACAAAGATGAGGTTGAGTCCCAAAAGTGTTTCATGGCACTGCTCATATTGCCAAATCGGGTAGGGCTGCCCAGCGCCAATCCGCTGCAACTAGCCAGCTCTTCTAAGGTTACATAGGGATCTCCTGATTCAGGCACAGGTTGCTGTTCAAAATCTATGCCTGTGGACACCGTAGGTACAGTGCGAACAATCACGTCGGCCCCTTGCATTTGCGCACCTAATGCAATTTTGTTGGCTAAATTTCGCGTTGCGCCATGTAAGCTGTAGTACAAAACTAGAATAGGGCCCACTATAGGATGTCCAATACCGATTCTGGCGGACGACCAATTCTAGCTTGATTGTTATTCACAACAATTGGGCGTTCAATTAGTTTAGGGTAGGTGGCCATGGCAGAAATTAACTGGGATGCAGTGACGTTTTCATCACCAAGATTATTTTCAGTATAATCTTTTTCTTTTAAGCGCATCATTTTACGCGGATCCTCAATATTCAGCAATGCCATAAGCCCTTCGATTTGCGAAACTGATAGTGGCGTTTTTAAATATTCTATAATCTCGGGCTGTAAGCCTTTGTCCGTTAGCAATGCTAAGGTTTGTCGACTCTTGCTACAGCGAGGATTATGATAAATTCGTAAGTTTTGCATAATTTGTTTACTTTTCATTGCCAATTAAATTGCAGTATTCTAAAGGGTAATGCATGGCGGCAACAAATATTATTTGGTTTGTTATGCTAATTTCATGTAGGAAGCGAAGGGTAAAATAGGAAACACAGGGTTTATGATTAAAAAATTGATCTTCGTTAGTTTTGGGTTAGCAGCGGCCGTAGCTGGTTTTTACTTGTCTTTGAATCTTAAATCTGACTTTGAAACTGTGGAAGGGAAAAGTTATCAATGGCAAGATTTTAACGGACAGTTTTTAGTCGTTAATTATTTTGCAGAGTGGTGTGCCCCTTGTTTAAAAGAAATTCCAGAGCTGAACCAGTTTGAACGCTTTGCGGATGGAGAAACAGATGTCGCATTGTTGGCCGTCAATTTTGATAATCTGCCCACGCCAGAGTTACTGGCGTTAAAACAAAAGTATCAAATTGATTTTAGGATCATTTCAGGTTTGCCAGAAAATACGGTTTTTAGCAAACCGAAATCTTTACCCACCACTTTTATTATTGGCCCCGACGGAGCGCTAATTAAACAGCTTCAAGGCGAACAAAGTAATGCAAGTTTACAGAATATTATTATCCAGCTTCGACAACGACAACTGTTGCAGTCTAGCTAAAGGGATTTGATCTTGTCTATTTGTTCTCTGATTTGATCGATTCTGGCCCTGATTCGTTGTTTTTCTAGTTGTCGGTCACCGGCAAAGTTATATGCGCTGTGAAGCTCATCTATGGCTCTGGCATAGGCACTTACCAAAACATATACCTCAGCCTTGCTTTGGTGCATTTCTAACATTTGACGACTTTCCAGGTATGCATCTGTTAACAACTGTAAGGCCAATAAGTTTTTCGGGTTCACCAACAAAAAGTCTTTTAGCAAGTTTGTCGCTTTTTTAATATCCCCTTTTTTAATCAGTATGTTAGCTAAATTAAGCGTTATCACACTATTGTGGGGGGTATGTTTTGCTTGTTCTGATAACATCGCAATGGCCGGTTCGAAGTCTTTTTGAGCGATGGACAAATCGGTGGCAATATCCAAATAGAAAAGGTTATTCGAATCGTTATTTAATAGTTGCTGGACGATTTTTTGTGCTTCTGCATATTGCTCATTTTCAAAATAAGACAGGGCTAAGCCGTACATTGCAGATTGTTTGAAAACATATTGTTGTTTATCAAGGATATCTTTAAAACCGATAATATTGTCTTTTGGATTGCCATAATAACGAGCAACGATCCTCGCTTTTGCTAGGTGGAAGCTCAGTCTTGCTGGCACCTGTCGCACATTATACGAACTTGCTCGACTGCGCGCATCGGCAATACGGGATTGTGGTAGGGGGTGAGTCAATAAATACGCAAAAGGCGTAGATTGTAGTCGATATTTTTCCGCTAATTTTCCAAAAAATGATGCAGCGGCATTGGGATCGTAACCGCTTTGAGCCAATACTTGAATACCAATACGGTCGGCTTCCCGCTCGTTAGCCCGAGTATAGTTGATGGACGCTTGTTGCGCGGCAGCATTGGTTGCACTTAACGCTGCCATACCGGCTTCGGGATTGGCGATGGCTAACAAGACACTACCGAAAATGGAAGCTAACTGGAGCGGCGTGGACTTTTGTTGGGATTGCATTTTTCGGGCAATATGGCGCTGAGTCACGTGGGCAATTTCGTGGGCAAGCACAGAGGCTAATTCACTTTCATTGTCTGAGTTGAATATTAACCCTGTGTGCACCCCAACATGACCACCGAAAAATGCAAATGCGTTTATATCTGCATTATTTATTAGAAAAAACTTAAAAGGGAATTTTACATTATCTGCTTGTACCACCAGACGATTGCCTAAATCTTGTAGGTATTCGTCTAATAAAGGATCGTTAACCAGCGGCGCTTGACCACGAAGTTGGCGCATTAATATTTCGCCAATTTGCATTTCTTTGTCAATACTAATGGCATCTGATGCCACAACGCCAATTTCTGGTAAGGCATTGCGTTGGTGCTGGTCGCTAACTTGCGCTCCCACGAATGTTGAGGTAAGGGCGAATAGGCCAGAAGCTACTGCTACAACAAGACACTTAGTCATATTTTTCAATCTAACTTCTCTCAAATTTCTCTATCCACTCTATATGTATGGGTTAATTCGCCTATTTGAAACAGTTACGGGCAAATAAGTTCAGTTTATAACGTCAATATTATGTAAATCTAGCGGTAATATATCATTACACTCAGCATATAAGAGCAGATATCTTATATTCTAATTTCATTTAATTTTAATGATTAAACGTGCAAATATAGTGTAAGTTATTATGCAGGTATTTATCGAACCTCGCAGCAAATTGCATTACAGTCAATGTCGTGTTCAGGAAACAACCCCCACAGAAGTAAAATAGGCAGGAAATTACATGTTTGAGATGTTAGATCGCTGGTATAAGCGTAAGTTTTCGGATCCGGATTCTCTTATGCTACTCATGCTACTGATCTTTGTATCCGTATTATTCGCTATTTGGGGCGATATACTGATGCCCGTTATTGTGGCAGCCGTTATCGCCTATTTACTGGATTGGCCATTAATGCAGTTAATGAGGCTAGGGATAAACCGAATGTATGCTACCGCAATTATTGTGTTGGCATTTATTGCTGTGTGTATTTTGACCTTTATTGGCTTAGTTCCGGTTATTACCCAACAAAGTGTGAATTTGATCAAGGAAACTCCTCAAATATGGAATAAAGGTCAAGAGTGGTTGTTAACGCTGCCAGAGTTGTATCCAAATTTTATTCAAATTTACCATATTCAGAATATATTGGAGGAGATCAATCAAAAAATTGTCCAAGTGGGCGAAACCCTTATCTCCGCTTCATTTAGTTCATTAGCAGATGTGGGGGCAATACTCATTTATCTCATTTTAGTGCCTTTGATGTTGTTTTTTATGCTCAAAGATAAGAACTTATTAATTGAGAATTTATTACGTATTATGCCTAACGAACGCCGCTTGATTAAACAGGTAAGTTCGGAAATGAACCTACAAATCGCTAATTATATCCGCGGTAAAGTGATTGAAATTATTATTGTGGGGGCAGTGTCTTCGATTACTTTTGCCCTAATGGATCTTCGTTACGCCGTGTTGTTAGGGGTACTCGTTGGCTTTTCCGTTTTAATTCCATACATAGGCGCGGCTGTAGTTACTTTACCCGTTGCTATTGTGGCCTTGTTCCAATGGGGGATCACTCCGGATTTCTGGTATTTAATGATTGCCTACGCAATCATCCAAGGGTTAGACGGAAACGTACTAGTGCCTATCTTATTTTCTGAAGCCGTTAGTTTACATCCCATTTATATTATTGTGGCTGTGCTGTTTTTCGGCGGTCTGTGGGGTTTCTGGGGCGTATTCTTTGCCATCCCTCTGGCAACATTGGTTAAAGCCGTTATCAACGCTTGGTCTCCCAGTGTAAGTCCTGAACAAGAAACTAGCCTCTAAAGCGCATTTGCACAGTGCTGAAATGGAGAACCAAAAAAGGGAGCAAACTTGCTCCCTTTTGATATTCAGCGAGTTTAACTTAACTATTGGTTAAGAAATCTAGCACGACTTGGTGGTGATCTTTGGTTTTGAATTTGTCAAATACATGGGAAACAACACCTTCAGGATCGATTAAAAAAGAGATGCGATGGATCCCATCATACTCGCGTCCCATAAACTTTTTCGGACCCCAAACGCCAAATTGATCTGCCACTGCGTGGTCTTCATCTGACAATAACGTAAAGTTTAGTTGTTCTTTTTCGGCAAACTTGGGTAAACGTTTCTGTGCATCTGGGCTGATCCCTAACGTAACCACATTCAGTTTATCCAACTCAGCTTTTGAATCTCGTAAACCCTGGGCTTGCACAGTGCAGCCTGGGGTCATTGCTTTAGGATAAAAATACACTAAAACATGCTTGCCTTTAAAATCTGCCAATGAGACGGCATTGTCATTCTGATCTTGAAGTGTAAATTGCGGCGCTTTATCGCCGGCTTTAAGTCGGTTCATGTAATGATCCTAAATAGTTGATTAAGTTATGGTTAACACTCTTTGTGCCGTTACCTTTGCAACCCGCGGGGTAAATTAGTGATTTTCACTAATTTTACCAGACAAATTTAAGCTATCTAGTAGTGCATGGAATTGAGTGGTAAGCCCTGTCATATCACCCTCGAGAGGCATGCTTGCGACAAATTTGACCTTCATCTTTTCCTTCTGACTATCTTGGTCAGTGAACGTATGCTGCCGCAATGCACTTATTGCTGCATCGAAACTCGTTAGCAAAGCAGACACCTTGTGGATCACACCAGGAATATCGTCGCCACTGATTTGTACATCAATAAGATGTTCCAAATTTTGTTTACTGTGACGCTTGGTACGCTTCATCATAGAGAGTAGATCATGGCTTTGACAGGTTTGAGGTATTTTCAGCTCAGCCTTAGTAATTTCCAGCTGTGAGCCTTCCAAAATCATGGTAAGTGAAAAGTCTTCACCATAAATAGCTTGGCGGCTGTCCAAAATATTGCAACCTGTAGCGCTAACAGTATTGGAAATTTCACTTAAAATTCCCATATTATTACCGCCCAGAATAGTAACGATGAGTTGTTGTTTCATTAATTAAAATTAATTCAAAGTAAAAACGAAAGGACTATTATAAAGGAATTTTTAAACTTTTAAAAAACAACTATTTGAGTTTATTTATGCAGAACTAAATTAGGGCGACAAAACCCAAGTCTGTTGCACTATTTAGTAAACAGATTCAGGTAAGACTATTTTATTGATTATCTGCTTGTTTTTAGCGGCCTTGATCATTACCATTAGGCGCTCATTTTTGTGGAGAAAACATGTTTAAAGGTAGTTTTGTAGCGCTTGTAACCCCGATGCACCCAGACGGGGAGGTAGATTATGTTGGACTTAAAAAGCTTGTTGAGTTTCATGTTGAAAATGGAACTCATGGTTTGGTGTCTGTAGGCACAACCGGCGAATCAGCAACTTTACCCTTTGAAGAACATATCGAAGTGGTGAAAAAAACCGTTGAATATGCGAATAATGCGATCCCGGTGATAGCGGGGAGTGGCGCAAACTCAACCTCTGAAGCGATTTTTTTAAGTCAACAATTGGCTAATACCGGTATTGCTGGTTTTTTAAGTGTGGTGCCGTATTACAATAAACCACAGCAAAAAGGCATGATTGCCCATTTTGAAGCCATCGCCGATGCCACTGATTTACCTGTGCTTCTTTACAATGTACCAGGTAGAACTGTTGCTGATATGCTGCCAGAAACCGTTGCGGTATTAGCAAAACACAAAAATATTGTGGGATTAAAAGATGCAACAGGGGATATGGCGCGCTTGAAGCAAACCCAACCCCTAGTGCCAGATGACTTCTTATTGCTTAGCGGTGATGACCTTACTAGCTGCGAATTTTTATGCAACGGTGGCCACGGTGTGATTTCGGTAACGGCAAACATAGTACCGGCTGAAATGGCAAAAATGTGTGAGTTAGCCGCAGCTAAAGATTTTGCTGAAGCAAAAAAAGTTGATCAGTCGGTTGCAGCGCTTCACGACGCTTTATTTATTGAGCCCAATCCAGTACTGCCGAAGTGGGTTTTGTACAAAATGGGTTTAATTGACAGTGCTTTTTTACGCTTACCATTAATTCTTCCGGAACTCCAATCCAAAAATGTAATCGAAGACGTCATGCGTGCAACAGGCATTACAATTAATGGTTAGAAAAAACACAAAGGAATTAAGCATGGCTCGATTGACAATTTTAGCAGTATGTCTAGGTGTAGGCGCTTTAAGCGGTTGTACTAGCCTTGAAGAAAGGCAGCGTGCCAATGGTGATTATGACTACGTAGAGTCTGAAGAAAATGTGGCTTACAAAGTTCCCAGTGACTTAGACAAGCCATATTATAAGAACGATTATGATATTCCAGAGTTGGGCGAGAATGCGCCAAAAGAGTTAATTGGCGATAAAGTTACGGTAACTTCGCCGTCTTTAGTACTGCCTTTGGTTTCTGGTTCCCATGTAGAGGAAGGTTTAAAAGAAGCTACCGTTTGGTTTGACCAAATTGATGATTCTGAGCCTTTAGATACAACCATTTGGAATTCAGTGATCAGCTTTTTAGATGAAAGAGACATTGGCGTTGTTGAATTTGACAAAGACGCACAAGTTTTAGTAACTGATTGGATGATTATTGAACCAGATGAAAACAATAGCTGGTTTAACTGGACAACTACTGAGCGCAGTATTGGACGTCGATTTGAGTTTAATTTAGATATTAAACCCCACGGTAGAACAGCAAAATTAAAAGTTGTACTACGTGATTATTTAGAGACTGTGGGTGAAGAAGTGATTGCCGATCTTAATTTTGAGCAATCGCGTCGTAACGAAGTCGAAATCTTAAACCAAGTGATCAGTCATTACGAAAAGCAAGTGCGTTTGGAAGATGTGAAGAGAATCCGTCAAATCCGCAATGGTTTTGCTTTAGAAATGGGATTCAATGCTGATGGCGATCCTGCTTACGTAGTGGATGGTCAATATGACTTGGTTTGGCCTCGTTTGCTGCTTGTTCTTCGCAAACTGGGCTTTAATGTAAAAGATTTGGATAAATCTACCGGCCTGTTGTTTGTTAATTACGGTGGGGCAGAGAGCTCCTGGTGGGATAATTTATTCTCAAAAAGCGACGGTCAACTTGATTTAGAAAAAACGGACTATCGTATTCAGGTGAAAAAACAAGGGCCGAAAACCTCTTTTACCCTGTTGAATGAAGAAAGCGAACCTTTTGAGGTTAAAAAAGTAACTGATTTGTATCCTGACTTTAAAGAAGCCATGGGCACAGAGAACTTAGATATTTAATTGATAACAATGCGCGTTTTATTGGAATTTGTAGTATGAGTTTAGCCAACACGGTTTTAGCGGTGAATGATGACTTACCCATTCGAACGAATGAGCCCGTTCACAGTGGCAAAGTTCGTTCGGTATATTGGTTAACCGAACAAGACAGTCGTCGGCTAATTCTGCAAAACAATTATGACGTGGCAGAAGATACCCCTTTAGCCGTGATGGTTATTAGTGATCGTATTTCTGCATTTGATTGCGTGTGGCGCGCTGAACAAGGCTTAGACGGTGTTCCGGGAAAAGGTGCAGCGTTAAATGCCATTTCAAATCATTGGTTCGATTTATTTAAACAACATGGGTTGGCCGATAGTCACATTTTGGATGTCCCTCATCCGTTGGTTTGGATAGTTCAAAAAGCCAAACCTGTGCTCATAGAAGCGATTGGAAGACAGTACATTACGGGTTCCATGTGGCGTGCTTATAGCAAAGGTGATCGTGATTTTTGCGGTATCAAACTGCCTGAAGGCCTTGAGAAAGACAGTAAATTACCCGAGTTGCTGATAACACCATCAACCAAAGGTGTACTCACAGGAATTCCCGGTGTGCAAGAAGCCGATGATGCCAATATTACTAGGCAATCGATTGTCGAGCACTTTGCGCGCTTTAATTTTAAACAGATCAGTGATGTTGATTTGTATGAAAAGCTTCTAAAACAGGGCTTTGACCTTATTTCTTCGGCGTTATCTGATATTGATCAAATATTTGTAGATACAAAATTTGAGTTTGGTTATGTTAAAGATAGACAAGGGCAAGACAAGCTTATTTATATGGATGAAGTAGGGACCCCTGATTCATCTCGTATTTGGGATGGTCCTGCATATCGAGACGGCAAAGTGATCGAAAACTCTAAAGAGGGTTTTAGGCAAATGCTTTTAAGTTATTTTCCGGAGCCTGACATTTTGTTAAACAAAGACAGAATGCCAGAACGAGCTGCACTTGCACAAAATAATCTGTTGCCTCAGCAAGCGCTTATGGATTTGTCACAAACCTACTTAAATATAGCTGAGAAAATAACGGGTAAACCCATAAAGCTTAGCAATAATCCTAAACAAGAGATCATTGGCGTTCTGCAAGACAAATACGGATTAGTGGATTGATTAAATTGATCTTGTATCAAGATTTAATGACAAGATAATAAACTAAGGATCAGTTTTTAGCGTGTAAATGATTAAGAATGATAATCTAAAAGTCTGAAGAACATAAAACCTTTGGAAAGCATTTGTGATGTCGAACAATTACTATTTTTATGAGCCTAAAGAAGGCCATCCCCTCAAGCATGATCCATTTAATGCCATTATTGCGCCTAGACCTATAGGTTGGATTTCAACCCTAAATGCACAAGGCGTGGCTAACCTTGCCCCTTATAGTTTTTTTAACGCATTTAATTACACACCACCTATCATTGGTTTTTCTAGCATTGGATTTAAAGATTCTGTAGAAAACGCCCAGCAAAGGGGAGAGTTTTGCTGGAATTTAGTGACTCGGGAACTCTCTGAAAAAATGAATCTTACCAGTGCAATGATAGACGGTGATGAATTCGAATTTGCTGAGTTGGAAAAGGGCAGATCTAAAATAATAGATACCCCTCAGGTTGCCAGTTCCCCGGTAACTATGGAATGTAAAACAACACAAGTGATTCAACTACAATCGCAAAATGGTGATGTTTGCGATAGCTACCTAGTGTTAGGCGAAGTTGTAGCCGTTCATATTGAAAAGTCTGCTGTGGTAGATGGCGTGTATCAAACTACGTACAATCAGCCCATATTACGAGGCGGTGGGGCTGGAGACTACTTTGCTGTGAATGATATGCAACAATTTGAAATGCTACGCCCTAAATAGTTACGTAGCGTTGGCTTAACTTGCAATTTGTTTTTGTTGAATTTCACTAAACCAGCTCAACGCATCTTCTTTCGTTTTAAAGTACTGGATATTTTGGTATTTCGTAGACTCGACTCTTAGCCTGGCGATTTGAGCGATAATTTTATTTTCAATGATTAGCGCTTTGGCCAACATATTTCGGGTGTTTATCCAACGATTAAAACTATCTATAACAGTGTAGGCTTCCGGTGTTGCCCCTTCTAGATGGAGCATATCGGCCAACACTAAAAACTGTTTGTCTCCAAACTGCTCAATTAAGCTTTTCGCTTCTTGAACGAAAAGTTTGGTAGTTGCTACATTAAACATACCGGCGAAACGCACAACTATGGTATTGCCATCAATAAACGTGTTGTAAGAACCATAAGGTGTATTCATCATCCTTACTCCCTCTTGATTAGGTTTGCTTAGCTTAGGTAGCAAACGGGTTAGTTTTTTCCTCTGATGCTAAGATGATAGCTAAGTTGACGCTAAAATAAACAAAAATAACGCTAATTTAGCCTAAAGTATAAGAAATGAAACATCCCGTTTTAACAGGCTTGTAAGGGAGTTATTGATCTTTATAGGTGTTGAAATTCTATAGGAATTAAAGCCTTAGGTTGAGTTAACCTAGTTAGAGTTTAACGATGTTATAGGGAGTTGTTGGTTTGAGTGTTCTTGACCCATTCAATAGCATCATGGAGATCATGGAAATACCTGACGTTCTGTTTTTTTAATTCAGGTACGCGTTCAGATACAATTTTGCCTATCACATCGTTTGAAACGACAATTGCTTTGGCGACGAGATTCTGCGAATTTACCCAGTGGTTAAATTTATCAATCATCTCATATCCTTCTGGGGTTAGGCCCAGCATATCACTAATATCTATGAGCATAGCAAACGGTTTGCCGTCGAACTGGTTAATCATTTTTTTAGTTTCGCTTAAGTATGTTGCAGCGGTATGCCCACTGAACATACCTCTAAATGTTTGATAAACAATGTTATCTTCAACACGAAATTGATAAGAGCCTAGGGGTGTTTTCATTGATACAAATCACTATCAAATGAGCCAAAATAGTCCATTTTTAAAGGGCACTAGTCATAATGTAGTGTAAATATGACACAATCTCAAAATTCGAGAAAGTGCAATGGGAATTATTTTTCACTTTAAAGAAGAGATGACAATCTCTCAACTGTGCCAATAAGTGGCTGTTAAACAGAGATAACATTAAGCCCCAAATTAAATAGCAAACCGTTAAAATTAATATTACTAATTCAGGTAAAACTGATTTTTTCCGTACCAATGCAAATTTAGGGAAAATTTCCGTTTTATATGCAAACTAATCATTTTATCTTGCTAATATTTTTAACCTGTACAGACAGTTAACAAATATGCTAAAAATGACTCATGTTAAATACAGGAAATATTCCGCGTAATAAAAGGGATTTTTTCTAACTAATAATATTGTTAGCTGCCTTTGGAAAGATTCATGGATGTAATAGATATAAAAACATTTGTTCCAAGTAAGGATTACGAGATTTCTAAATCTTTCTACTCGGAAATTGGATTCAAATCAGAATACGTAACCGATGACCTCACGCTTTTTGAAAACGGAGATTGCCTTTTCTTTTTGCAGCGCTTTTACAATGAGGACATGGCCAAGAACTTCATGTTGCAAATCTGCGTTTCAGACATATACGATGCGTATGAGATATGTTCTAAGTCGGAAAACAAATCCAAGATTACGCCAATACAACAAGAATCTTGGGGCAAAGTTTTTTATTTATGGGGGCCAGTAGGTGAACTGTTGCACATTACGCAGTTGGGCAGCTAACAAAACGCTCAAGCCACTCCCTTCGGTCGCTGGGACGCCAATACGCGGGGCGGCTGCGCCATTATGCCCCACGCATCTGCGCCCCTTAGCTTAAAGTTATATTGCAGGAGTAACATGGAAAGTCAGCTCGTAGTTTCATCAATATGGGAAGATGAATCTTTATTTGAAATCTCTATATTCGGTAGTAATGGGCAGTTCTCTGGTCAAGCAGATTGCTATACAAATAGAGAGGAGATTGATCATCTGGGAAAGCTTCTTGAGAAATTTCCTCGAAACACAAAAGATGAGTTCGAGTTCAAAAGCCGTTCCACCCCCGATCTTTCATATTTCTCCATTCATGCTTTCTGTATAGACAATTCTGGACATACAATGTTTGCTGTTACTATTGCTCACATCGAATCTTTCACAAATGTCAGAAACGAAAACTATAAAGTTAACTTTGATATGAAAGTCGAGCCTCAAGCAATTTGTAACTTTGGGATGCAGCTTCAGCGCCTAGCGGTTAACCCTCTTGGTAAAACAAAGGCTGTATTGAAAAATGCAATATAACAAAAAAATTAAGTACGCCCGCTGCGCGGGCTGGGACGCAAACATGTGGGCTGACTCACTTCGTTCGGATTTTAGCCCACATGTCTGCGCCCCTTATTTAAAAAGTTATAAAGCCATGGAGGTTCTGTGTCAGTACTAACCGTTAGTGATGATAAGTCACTGCTTGATGTTGCAAAAATTCATCACTTTTTGACAACGGAAAGTACCTGGGCGCAAGGGATTACTTACGACACTGTAAGTCGTGGTATTGAAAATTCGGTTTGTATAGGTGCTTATATAGGCAAAGAGCAAGTAGGGTTCAGCCGAATCATTACGGATCAAGCAACTTTCGCAAACCTTGTTGATGTTATCGTTTGGCCTGAGTATCGAGGACAGGGGATATCCAGGAAATTAATGGAGGCCGTAGTGCAGCACCCAAGTGTTAATGGCGTGCGGCGTTTTACGTTAGCTACTTCAAATGCGCACGGATTGTACAATAAGTATGGCTTCACACCTTTGCGGAATCCGAGTACTTTTATGGAAATATACATGCCGGACATCTATGCAAAGGCTTTATAACAAGCGCCTGTTTCGGACATTTACTCGCTGGCCAAACGGCGGTCAGCAAGCAAATGCCGTAAAGGCGAGGCGTTAGGTGCTTTAGTGAAAACTGAAAAGGAACTACTTGCTGAATTTACTGAACTTGTCTTTGGGCAAGGTGATTCAACAATGAAGTTGACTAAAGCTCATATAATGACCTTTCCAATTTCAGATGTACGACAAGTAGCACAAGACGCCTTAGAAGTTTGCTCTCATATGAAAATTACTCAACGAGAAAATTTAGAGTCAGAACTACTGAATCTTGGTTTACCATCGCTAGTAATTTTAGAAAACCAATCATATAAAACTTTTCTCAAAATTACTTCCAGAGGTAGAATTACCAAAGAGGATGATTGGAGGATGGTGCGCTCCTTATTGGATACGGACACACTTAATGAAAACCAAAAAATTTATGCAGCGGAGTTATTAGATAGTTTTGAATATACACGCACCTAACAAAAACATTATGTTCATTCGCTGCGCTCATTGGGACGCAAACTCGCTGGCTCAGCTCATTCTTCGCAAGTATAGCCAACAAGCTTGCGCCCCATATGTTAAGCGTTATGTGCTTTAAGGTATCTGATGCTGTCAATCACCAATGAAGATAAAGAGAATCAACTTAAACGTTATTGTCAACACTGGTTAAACTTACTTGCCACAAATGAATTTGAAGGTGCGGCAAAGCTCATTGATATCAAAAATAACTACGGTGTTGTATGGGCAGAATCCGAGCTAAGAGACGTAGTTCAAGGTTATTTTGGAAGCAGTGTCCCTGTCAGTTTTCAAAACGAAGATATAGCGAATTGTTACCCTGAGTATCTAGAAACCGATTCAGGCTCATTGATCTTCGGCTTTTACTTACCTGCTAATGGTGAGATAACAGACTTAACTGTTGAATTTGAGTTCGTACCAACAGGAAATCACGAATATGCTGCAACAATCAACGATGTTCACGTGCTCTAGCATGCACGCACATAACAAGTTGCCTAAGTTCGCCGCAAAAAGCGCGGCTGGGACAAATACTCACTGGGCTTCGCCCAACAACGTTCGCATTTGCCCCTTGGCAAAGCGTTGGTATGACTCCCCATGTCAATTAAAACGTAACGATCTTGCCTAAACCTTTATAAGCCTATTTTTGTTGCTCAAATAAATTGAGTTAACGCATCGAGTGAAGCAAGTAAATTCGTCGGTTGTCATGCTGGTATTCGTGGATTATTCATCTTTTAATGAACAGCGCCTACCTTACTTATTCCGTCGTGACACCTGTCTTCAGTCTATGTTCGTGGTTCAATAATGGGTTAGCATTATTGCCATCCTAACGCCCTCGGTGGTTGTGCCACAGCCGATGCTTGACCCAATGCATTAACTCAAACTCTTCTCTCATGCAGGCACCCTAGATAAGCGTAATTTTGGGTTAACCTGCGGTAATACGACTTCCCGTGAGATAGCCCAGATATAGGCAATCATTTCTCTAGCGATGGCTGTGACAACTACATTGTAGTGTTTACCTTTGTGCATCAGTCGTTGATATCGACGACATAATCTCAGTTGTGCTTT
>NZ_BAAGTF010000060.1:0-1223 GCF_054782055.1 Aliiglaciecola aliphaticivorans | reverse complement strand
CGACTTCCCGTGAGATAGCCCAGATATAGGCAATCATTTCTCTAGCGATGGCTGTGACAACTACATTGTAGTGTTTACCTTTGTGCATCAGTCGTTGATATCGACGACATAATCTCAGTTGTGCTTGCCAAGCAATATCGGTGATAGGCTTGGGTAAGCCCTCTTGCCGCTTTTGTAGTTCTGTAGAAACGTTAGCTGTGTATCTATAGCTGTGAGCGCCTTCAATTAGTAGGCGTCTTGCTCGGCCATTACCACATTTAGTGATGGCACCTAAACGACGTTTTCCACCACTTGAATGTTCACTGGGTACTAATCCCACGTAGCTCATTAGTTTTCTGGGATGGTCAAAGCGATTTAAATCCCCTAATTCGGCTACTACACCGGTGGCAACTAATAATCTAACACCTCGCATGGCTTGTACTGCCTTGACGACAGGATAATATCGCCAGTTTTGCACTTGGTGTGCTAATTCATTATCCAATCGCTCCAACCGTCCAATACGCTCCGTGATAGTTTGAATGCATTCTTGCAAAACGATTTGTTGTGCAGGATGGGGCAGCACTAACTCGGTAAGCCAGCGTATATGTGCTAAAGACCAATTATCTTTGGTTTTACAATTAATATTGTTGCGCAGTAACATCGCTTTTAATTGATATTTTGCGTCCTTTAAATCCTTCATTGCCACTTCACGAGCACGAGATAGATCTCGTACCGCTTCATCTTCTGGCTCTGGTACATAAATGGCAGTGAGATCTTCCGATTTAAGTAATTTAGCTAACATCATAGCGTCGCGTTTATCGGTTTTGACTCTATCGCCAGGTTTCTTTGGAATAAGTGACGGTGCGACCACATAACAACAGTGTCCAAGGCTGGTGAGCAAACGATAAATCCAATATCCGCAAGGACCTGCTTCATACACAAAGTGCAAGGTTGCATCAGGGTATTTAGACTCAAGCTGACGAGCTAATTTTTTGATAGCGAGTTTACTGTTTGACTGCCTACCTAAGTGAACGGGTTTAGCGCCACGTTGGTCTTCAATATAAGCAACTTCATTGAATTCTTTATGCGTATCTAAGCCAATAAAAAGTATGCTATGTTTATTCATGCTGATCTCCTTTTTAGTTTCTTTGCAGAACTATTATGGCTCTGGTTTTTAACTAACCCACGAATAATTGGAGATCAGCACTATTTCAAACTGGCTCAAGGGGAGTCATTATGTCTAT